>JACMOF010000222.1 GCA_014378155.1 Caulobacter sp.
GCCGCTTCGGCTCGACTGCGGCCTTCATAAACCGCCGCCAGCGCCAGCAGGCGCCGCACCTGATCTGGATCCTTGGCCCGCGCCGCCAGCCGACGGGTCCGCGCCGCGTCATAATCGACTCGAAGCTTGATGGCAGACATCCACGATCTCCCTTGCAACCAGGAGAGTGAATCACTGTCCGGCCAGTCAGGGAATCCCGTCGGAGTCAGAGCTAGGGGCTTTTGGTGTTAGTTTCTTGGCTCGCGAGGAATGGGGCCAAGGCGCACCGTGCGCCCCAGGGGAAGAAAGGCAGGCTGTGAGGTTGTGGGAGCGGACCGGTCCCCGGTCAGATCAGGCAAGAAGCGGACGGCGGTCGGCGAGCCCGGCAAAGGTCTCCTGGAGAGGCCAGGATGGCGGCCATCGGCGCTTTCACCGTCCAATCTGACAGCGCGTCTTGGGCGACGTCCGCCCCTTTCCCATCGAGTTCAGGGCAGTCCAGTGACGCCCAGTCGCCGACCTGGCCGGTAAGAACATGACCCCATGTCGGGTGTTCGCCGGGAGGGCCGAGCTGGGCGCGGCCTGGAAGATGGCCGGCTGGTCCAAGAACGACTATCTGCCGGTCAAGCTGGACGGCCGTCGTCCCCATCGCGATCAAGGACGGCCTGGTCGTCATCGACGGCGTCCACAGCCTGGCCTGGTCGCGCAGCAACGCGCCCAAGGCGGACTAAGCGGCCAGCCTCTCCGCCGATCCGGCGGGGCGGGCGCGGCGCGCGAGGGCTGGCGACGGAGGCGACACAGGGTATAGCGGCGACATGACTGCCCTCGCCGCCCTCGCCGCCGGGCTGATCGCATGCACCGCGCCCACCGTGCATGACGGCGACACCTTGCGCTGCGGATCCGATCGCATCCGGCTGTTCGGGGTCGATGCGCCCGAGGTGAAGCGCAGCACGACAACGGCCGAGCCGCTGGCCTATGAGGCGCGAGACTTGCTGATCACGCTGACACGGGGCCGCCGCGCCGCGTCGGTTGCCGCGTTGTCGACCATGACCGCTACGGCCGCAGCGTCGCCCGCTGCTGGTCGGACGCCACGCCCGACATCAACGCCGCCCTGATCCACTCGGGCCTGGCCACGAAATACCGGCGCTACAGCAAGGGCGCCTATGCCGCCGCCGAGGCCGAAGCCAGGCAAGCCCGGCGCGGGGCCTGGAAATAGACAGACGAAGCGAGCGATCGATCCCAAGGGATCGCCGCCCGCAGGTGAGGCTTCCAGGATTTGGAGCTCGTTCCGCTCGCGGGAGGCCGCCGAATGGGTCGCCGCCGGTGACCCCCGTCCAGAAAGTTCGCCCCCTGGCCGCAGTCGCCGGTCGCCGGCCTAGCCTGGCCCCTTGTCGAAGGCTCGGGCGTAGAGCGCTTCGATCCGTTCGACCTCGCCCTCCGTCAGGGCCTCGAACTCCCTCCCGCGAGCGCGTTCGGAGAGCTGGCCGCCGGCCTGGTCCAGGAACTTGCGCAGCAGTTCGACCTCGCCCGTCGGCATATCGACGATCTGCTGAACGTCTTGGCTGAACCGGTCGAAGGCCTGAAGGAACCAGACCTCCTGGGGCAGGTCCTGCTCGATGGTCTGCTCGACGCAGGCATAGAGGAAGGCCGCGTGGGCGGTGGCGTCGAAATAGCGATAGAAGGCGGCGGTGTCGTTCAACACCTCGACGTTGCCGGTGTCGGTGGCGCGCCAATCGATGAATGGCAGGAGCTGCGCCGAGTAGGACTCCAAGACTGCCTTGTAGCGGTCGATCTGACGCAAGATCGCGGCGCTGACCGGAAAGACCAGGCCTGGCGGGCTATAGGCGGCGCGGGCCAAGGCATGATGGATCAGCCAGCGGTGCAGCCGGCCGTTCCCGTCCACATAGGGGTGGATATAGACGAAACCGAAGGCCAGGCTGGCCGCCGCCACCACCGGATCCATGCCGCCGCGCGCCGCGCGCTCGGCGAAGGCCGCCACGCCGTCGATCAGGCTCCGGAGATCATCAGGGCGGGCGCTGACATGGTCGGGAAGCGGGATGTTACTGTCGCGGTCGTGGACGCCGACAAAGCCGCCCTCGTCCCGAAGACCCAGGCGAACGAACCGGGCGTCGCCAATGACCACCTTCTGGAGGCGATCAAGCTCCGCCAGATCCAGCGGCCGCGCCCCGGCTTGGGCGATGGCCTGGCCCCAGCGGGCGGCGCGCTGCCCGGTCGGCCGCTCGCCCTCGATGGCGAAAGAGGACTTGGAGTCGCTCAGCAGAATGAAGGCCGCCGCCCGCGCCATCAGGTCGGGCCGCACCCGGCCCATCGCCTCGCGCGCCTGCTCGCCCAGGGCCTTGTCGCCATAGGCGATGAGTTCGACGGTCTTGCGGACCAGCGGGCAAAAGGCCGCCGTGCCCGGCAGGTTGTTGAGGACCTTGTGGCGGGGCGAAGGCTCGGCGACGGCCAGAGCGTATTGCTGGTCGGGATCCAGCACCGGAACCAGCCGGACCTTGCCGGGATCAAGCAGATCGAGCTGGCCGCCCGTCAGCCATTCGTAGAGGAACCAGAGGCGGCGGGCGAAGGCGCCGGTCGGCGTGGCCCTGACGATCGCCTCGATGTCGGAAGACGCGACCTGGTCGAACAGCTTGGACAGCACCTGCAGGTCGACGCCTTCATAGCGCAAGGCCAGGGTCAGCTGAGCGGCGAGCGTCGCCTCCGGCCGGTGCCGGGGTGTCAGCATCAGCCAGTCGGGGGTCGAGACGGGATGGTGGCGGGCGGCGATGGCGGCCGTTTGGACCGGAAGCGGCAGGACGAGGTCATAGCGGGCGATCAGCGCGGCGTAGCCGGCGAGCTCCCCGGGCTCGGGAAGGGCGCGACCGCGAAACTCGGTCACCGCGCGCGTAGGCCATTCACCCATTTCAAACCCCGCGAAATTCGATCACCGGGCTGCGGCCCGCTTGCGGGAATCCGTCACCGTTCGCGAAAATCTATCACATCTCCGAATATTTGAGAATCTTGATCACGCCGCATTCGATCGCGGCCTGGTGGCGATGAACCCATCGCCCTCACGCGAAGACCGGCACACGCCAAACCGGTTTGAGCGTGGTCGGGTGGCGCACGGGCCTTGCTCGCCCGGCGCGCCGGCGCGCCTGCGCGCGTCCATACCACGCACAGAAAGTGGCCGACCCCAAGGATCGCCCACCCCAGCTTTCAACATCGTGGAAAAGGCGGGGCGGTCTTGGACCGCCCCGCCCTCGCCTATTCGGCCGCGACCGCGACCGCCTGGGCCGCGACAGTCTCGACGACTTCGGCGTCAAGCTCCGCGACGACTTCGGCTTGGTCCACCTCGGCCGCTAGTGGATTGATTCCAACGTTTGGTGCCCACGGGCGGCGGCGGCGATGATCTTGTCGGGGTCGGCGGTCCAGACGAAGGGCTTGGGCTGCTGGTTGTGATCGGGGACGAAGCGGTTGGTGGCGGCCTGGAGGTCAACGACGCCCTCGTCCCGACGCGAAATGTTTTCATCCAAGGAAATCTCGGCGGGATCGTTGGTCGTATCGACCACGCAGCGCACAGGCTCAGTTTTGCTCAGCAGCTTGCGCTTGGCCAGGAGCTTGAGGGCCTGACGGCGACCTTCGCCGATGGTGACGAGGTAGTAGCCGCTTTCCTGGCCGCCTTCCCTCACCTCCGGCTCGACCACCAGGGGCTGGAGCAGGCCCTTGAAGCGGATGCTGGCGGCGCGGGCCTCGATATCCTCGGCCGAATGGCCGACACGCCGCGCGTTGCGCGGCGAGGCCTTCAACTTGTTGAGGGCGATGTCACGCACCTCACCGGGCTGGACCGGAACGCGCCCGGCCTTCACGGCTGGGGCGCGGGCGGTGTCTTGAACTTGGGTCATGGTCTTTTTCCTTGGGCAGGGGTGCAGGCGCAAGGCGCGCCTGAACCCCTGCCCGTCGGCGAGACCGGGGGTGCAAACGGAGGGGCGGCTTCGCGGGGACCCGGCTGCAGGGCGTTGCTGACCCGCTGTCCGATCTTGCCCGTAGCGCCCGAAGCTGGGCGGAAGCCGATCCGAAGTGCGCCAGGGGCGGAGCCCCAAGCCACGCGATCACCTCGTGATCGCTCTTCGAAAAATGAAGCCTGCACAGGAGCCCGCGCATGCGCGTGGCGGGAGGCGGCGTCGAGCGGCCGGCGGCGACACCCATTCCTTGTCTTGGGGGCGCCCGCCAGGCGTCGCGCCCGTGGGAGCGGCGAAAGCCGCGGGACCGAGCGTGACCGCCGGCCGTTCTCGATATTGGGTGAAGCCGGGCGCGAAAGCGCTCGGCGCGAACCTCTGGCGAAGCGTTTGCAAAAGGTGGACCCTGCCGCACCGACTAGCGCCGCAGTGTCTGCATCCCGGTGAGAACGCCGGGCTCGACGAGATCGACGGGCTCACGGTCCGCAGGCCCAACGGGCCTGAGATCGCCCCAAAGGCGCTGGGGCGTTTGCACCGCGGTCTCAGGGTCTCCAGGAGACACCCCTTTGCCGGCCGGTCGCCCTGGCATCCCCAAACCAAGCACCCGCGCCGCCTGCGGAGCCGATGTCAAGACCACGAGGAGGCGCGTTCCAAAACCGCCGAACGCCTGTCTTTCCACGCCAGAGCCCACCTTGACCTTATGGTCGCTTGCTGCGTGGGCAAGGCCTTGAACTATGGGCCAAAAGCGAGCCTGCCATGCCGCAAGACCTCGCGCCGCCGCCCCGTCCCGTGGGCGCCCTGCCCGCCACCCGCGCCATCCGCCGGCCAGAATTGCGCAAGATCGAGCCGCTCACCGACACGACCATCTATGAGATGGAGCGTCGCGGAGAATTTCCCCGCCGGTTTTCGCTGACCCGCCGCTGCGTGGTCTGGGATCTGGGATCTGGGATCTGGGATCTGGGATCTGGGATCTGGGCGAGATCGAAACCTGGCTGGCGCACCGCAAGCACGCCGCTCTAGACCCGTCGGCCGCCCCCGCCGAGGGTCCCGATGTCCAGACCCGGCGGACGCGCCCGGTGCAGCGGACGCGATAAGCCATCGCTGTCTGCGGACGGGCCGGTTCCTGCGCGGCCGCGGCGCCGACCGTGCGCGCCATGGCGTCGACACCTGGCGTTTTCGCGTTGCCATTCATCGTAACGGCTGCTCGCAATACACATGGGAACCAACCGCCCCACCGGATCGCTAAAGCTCTGCCTTAGCCGGAGCACACTTTTGTCCGAACACTTCCCCTGGCCTCGAACGGTCGGGTCATCCTCACCTACGGCCGAAGCCTGATGGCCTTGGTCATTGCTCGCTCGCTGGCCCAGCGCGGTGTCGAGGTCATAGGGTGCGACGATGTCGACCTGGCGGTGATGTCGTTCCCAAAGCATGTGAAGGAGACCTTCACCGTCGCGCCCTGGAAGCTTCGGCCCGACGATTTCCTCGACGAACTGGAAGCCGCCGTGCGCGAATGTGCGCTGCGCGATGAACGCCCCTACGTCCTGATGCCCGTGTTCACGGAGGGCGAGTTGATCGCACGCCACCGCGCGCGCTTCGAGCCCGCGGTCAAGCTCGCCGCGCCGTTGTGGAAGAGCATCAGTGTTGTCCATCCAAAGGACCATTTGGCCAAGCTAGTCGAAAGCGATGATCTTCCGGCCCCGAGGACCCGGATCGTGCCGGACCGCGCGGCGTTGACGCGGTTGGCGCCGACGCTGGAATACCCGCTCATCGTCAAGCCCAGCGACGGAGCCGGTGGCCGGGGGTGAGCATCGCGGGGTCGACTGACGAGGCGATCGAGCAGGTCGAGGCGCTGGGCTTTACCCCTACCCTCCTGCTCCAAAGCCTGGTTCCGGGCGAGGATTTCTGCGTCGCCGCGCTGGCCGACAAGGGCAGGCTGGCGGCGATGATGGCCTATCGCAATCTGACCACCTTTCCCCGCAAGGCCGGGGCCGGGGCCGTTCGGGAGACTGTCGACGCCGAACCCTTCCGGGAGGCCGTCGAAAAGGTCGTGGCGGCGTCGGGCTGGGATGGGCTGGCTGAGCCTTGACAGCGAAGTGTCAGCACCAGAGCCAGGTACTCGCGGGTGCAGTTGTCGATCACCGCCAGGGTCCGCAACCGCCGAACGCCTGTCACTGCACGCCACAGTACGATCGCGGCTCGGAGCGCATTGCGCTAACATTCTTGCGGGACGAAATCATGGCTGCGACCGACAAGCGCCAGACATGCAAGCGGATACCACCTCCTCCCCCCAATTGGGCAGCCCTGGGCGCTTGGCGTATCGGGTAAAGGAAGCCGTTGATGCGCTGGCGATAAGCCGAAGTCGATTTTATGAGCTCGTCGCCGCTGGCGACATCCGCGTTCTGAAAGACGGCGCGCGAACCTTGGTTCGACATGCAGAGTTGGTGGCCTATCTCGATCGCCTCGAAGACACTGCCCGATTGTCTAGGCCGCCCTTGCGAAGCAGGTCGCCGCCCAATCGTCCATAAGCGTCCGACGCTTTTCGAACAGATCGCCACGACGATAGGCGGCCTCGACCTTGTTTCCGATGGTGTGCGCTAAGGCCATCTCGACGAGTTCGCCAGGATAATCCCTGGTTTCCGCCGCCCAGTCGCGGAAGGTGCTCCCAAAGCCACGGGTTGTAAGATCGCCTCGGCCAAGATCTTTGAGCACCTTGAGCAGGCTCATGTTGGATAGACCCCTGCCCGGTCGAAGACCTGGGAAGATGGGACCTATGGGCGAGGCCAACGCCGCCTGCTCTCCCGTCAGATACGTCTGAGCGCGCCGCCAGCGGACCAATTGCCCTTCGAGAATGGCGATCGTCGGTGCTGACAGATGCACTCGGTGCTCCTTGCCTCCCTTCATCCGCTCGCCGGGAATAGTCCAGAGGGCCTTGGCAAGATCGATCTCTTCCCAGACACCGCCGAGGATCTCGTTGGTGCGTCCGATCGTGAGGATCGTAAGCTCCAGCGCCCGCGCCGCCACGCCGCGCACGGCCGCCAGGTCCGTCATAAACGCCACGATCTCGGAAAACGGCAGCGCCGCGTGGTGCTTGACCACTCGAACCTTGGACTTGGCCGGAAGAATCTTGTCGAGGTGGCCCTTCCATCGGGCGGGATTGTCGCCCTCGCGGTGACCGTGAGCTGTGGCCCAGTCGATCACGTTCTCAACGCGGCCTCGAACCCGGCTCGCCGTCTCGGCCTTGCTGGCCCAGATGGGCTTGCTCGCCAAGAGCACATGGGACGTCTCGACCGTGCTGACATCCAGTCCTCCCATATGCGGCGAGGCGCAGGTCGTCAGGGTGATTTTCCACTGTTTAACGTGCTTGTCGTTGCGCCAGGACGCCTTGTTATCTTCGATGAAGGCATCGACCGCGTTGTCGAAGCTGACATTGACAGCGTTGTCTTGCGCCTCCGCCGCCTCACGTTTCCGACGCTCGTCGATCGAATCCAGGCCGGCTAGCCGCAGCCTTTGAGCGTCGCGGGCCAGTCCCCGCGCTTCGCTGAGGGTGACCGAATGCAGCGGTCCCAGGCCCGTTCGACGTTCCTGATCCCCTTTCCAATAGCGGAAAACCCACGACCGCCCCGCCTCGCCGCTGACCTGTAGGTACAGGCCTCCCCCGTCCGGATACCAACCGGGCTCATCGAGTCGTCGAACCTGCAGAGCCGTAAGGCGCACAAGAAGCCGAGCCGACGGTGCTGGATCAGCCTGGACGCGTCCAGACACGAGTTCGAGATTTACTCAATGAAATACGGGGCTTAACGGACCCGCCTGGACATTGGTGGACGCCCATGGATGGGGTGGTGGCGGAGACGGAGGGATTCGAACCCTCGATACCCTTTTGGGGTATGCCGCTTTAGCAAAGCGGTGCCTTCAGCCTCTCGGCCACGTCTCCTCCTGAGAGGGGAGCGGTTCGATAGCCTGTTCGCCGGGCCGTGACAATCGAGCTATCGGAAAAATCCGCGTTAACGTGAAGCTCAGACCGCGAGACTAGCCTGAACCCTGTTCTACAACGGGCTTGGGGCCTCATGTCGTCTGCGATCGCACAATCATTCGAGACCGAAGATGTCCCGGCGGCCGACGTCGAGACGACGCCGACCTTGCCGATGATCGAGGACGAAGACGCTGTCGGCGTCGGTCGGCGCGGCCCGTTCCGTCCCGGCCGCCTGGTGCCGGCCCGGGCTCGCATGCAGGTCCGCAGTCTTTCCCGCGCCTTTCGGATGGTCGACGCGCTCGCCGTGGCGGCGACGACCGCCGCGACCGTGATGATCACCCACCTGCCGGCCGCCGCCTTCGCGCCGCTGGTGCTGGGCGCCCTGGCCCTCGTGCCCGTCCTCTACGCGCTCGAGGCCTACGCCTTCCATCGCCGCGACAGCTTCCGCCGCCATGGCCTGCGCTTGCTGGCCGCCTATGGCGCGACGGCCCTGGTGGTGCTGGCCGCCACCCTAGGCTTTGGCGAGGCTCGCGCCGCGCCCCTTTTCGTCGTCGCGGGATGGAGCGCGGCCCTGGTCGCCGTGACCGGCCTTCTCCACACGATCTGGTGGCGCGCCGTTGATCACGGCCGTCGCGAGGGTCGCCTGACTCCCAACGTCGTGGTCGTGGGCGCCACGGTCAATGCCGAGCGCTTCATCCGCACCGCCCTGGCCACTGGCGACGTCAATGTGCTGGGCGTCTTCGACGACCGCGCCGACCGCGCCCCGCCCCAGGTCATGGGGGTGCCGGTTCTGGGCGACACCACGGCCCTGATCGACCACCGCATCATGCCCTATGTCGACCGGGTGATCATCGCGGTGAGCTCCTCGGCCGAGGCCCGCGTCCGCCAGTTGGTTGAGCGGCTGGAAGTGCTGCCTAACCCGGTCAGCCTGTTCGTAGACGTGGGTCACGAGGCCCAGCGTAGCGCCTCCCTGGCCCGCTTCGTCGACCTGTCGGGCGCGACCACTGACGCCCGCCGCGCCATCGCAAAACGCGCCCAGGACATCGTGGTCGGCGGGCTGGGCCTGCTGGTCGCCTCGCCGATCATGCTGCTGGTTGCCCTCGCCATCAAGCTGGACAGCCCTGGCCCGGTGTTCTTCCGCCAGCGTCGCCACGGCTTCAACAACGAGGCCATCCTGGTGTGGAAGTTCCGGTCGATGCGACACGAGATGGCCGACGCCAAGGCCGCCCGCCAAGTCAGCGCCAATGACGACCGCGTCACCAAGGTCGGCAAGTTCATCCGCAAGACCAGCCTCGACGAGCTGCCCCAACTGTTCAACGTGCTGAAGGGCGAGATGTCGATGGTCGGCCCCCGCCCCCACGCCATCGGCATGAAGAGCGGCGACGTGGAGTCGGCCAAGCTGGTCGCCCACTATGCCCACCGCCACCGCATGAAGCCGGGCGTCACCGGCTGGGCGGCGATCAACGGCTCGCGCGGCCCGGTCGATACGGCGCAGCTGGTCCAGGAGCGTGTCGCCCTGGACGTGGACTACATCGAGCGCCAATCGTTCTGGCTGGACCTCTACATCATCGCCATGACCATCCCCTGCCTGCTCGGGGACCGGTCGGCGGTGCGCTGAGGACCCGATCATGTTCTGGCGTGGCGTACTGGGATACCTGCCGGTCAATATCACTCAAGGCGTGGTGGGCCTGCTCACCATCGTGCTGTTTACCCGTGTCCTGACGCCTGAGCAGTATGGCGTCTACGCCCTCGCCTTCTCGGCGCTCAGCCTGACCCAGACGATCCTGCTCACCTGGACGGAAGCCGCGATGGCCCGCTTCCATGCGCGGCAGGAGGCCGACGGCCGGCTGCCCGATCACTTCGCCACGATCTATCGCCTGTGGTTCGCCCTCGTCCTGGCCGTCCCGGTGGTCGCGGTGCTGGTGCTGAAGTTCGCGCCCTTGGCCGCTCCGCTGAAGATCGCCGTTGCCGCCTCCCTAGCCGCTGTCGTGGTCAAGAGCCTGACCAAACTGTCGCAGGAGCGCCGCCGCGCGGCCGGCGAGGTCTCCAGCGCGGCCCTGCTCGACATTGTCCAGACGGTCGGCGGCTTCGCCCTGGGCCTCGTATTGGCTTTGGTCGGCCTGGGCGGCGCCGCGCCGATCCTCGGCATGGGGGCGATCTCGTTGCTGTGCCTGATGTTCGTGCTACCGACCGACCTGCGCCGCGCCCAGGGTGGTCGGTATGACGCCGCCATGGCCAAGGCCTATGCCGCCTATGGCCTGCCGGTGGCCCTGTCGCTGATCCTGGCCTTGGTGCTTTCGACCACCGACCGTTTCCTGTTGGCGGCCTTCCTCGGCGAAAAGGCGGTCGGCGTCTATCACGCCGGCTATTCGCTTGGCAGCCGCACGCTCGACGTGGTGTTCATTTGGTTGGGCATGGCCGGTGGTCCCGCCATGGTCGCGGCCCTGGAGCGCGGCGGCCACCCCGCCCTGAAGGACGCCGCTCACGAGCAGGCCAGCTTCATGGTGCTGCTGACCCTGCCCGCCGCCGTGGGCCTGGCCCTGGTCGGTCGTCCGTTGGCGCAGGTGATGATCGGACCGCAACTCAGCGCCGGCGCCGGCGGCGTCGTGCCTTGGATCGCCTTGGCCGGTTGGCTGTCGGGCGTGACCACCTATTACCTGCTGCAGGCCTTCACCCTGGGTAGGAAGACCCTGATGCTGATTGTCTGCATGGCCATTCCAGCCAGCGCCAATGTCGCCCTGAACCTCTTGCTGATCCCGCGCTTTGGCCTGGACGGAGCGCTCTGGTCAACCGCCGCCAGCTACGCGATTGGCGCGATTGGGGCGGGTGTCCTGGGCCGCCGCGTCTGCCCCCTGCCCGTGCCCTGGTCCAGCCTGTTGAAGGCCGGTGTGGCCTGCGCCTTGATGGGCGCCGTTGTGTTGGCCGTGCCGGCCTTCGGCGGGGTGGTCGAGCTGCTGATCAAGGCCGCGCTCGGCGCCCTGGTGTATGGCCTCGCGGTGCTGGCTGTCGACGCCGGTGGCCTGCGCGGCCGCCTGAACGAAATTCTCCAGCGCCGGTTGAGAGCCACATGACCGTCGTTTCCGAAACCCTGACCGACAACATCGCCTGGACGTCCCTCTCCGAGACGGGCGCCCAGCCGCGCCTGTCGGTGCTGATCCCGACCTTCCGCGACGATCCCAGCGCCCTGCTCAAGGCGCTCGATGAGCGCGGCGTCGAGGCCGAGGTCATCCTGCTGGACGACGGCGGCGGCGACGCGGCCTTAGTTGAGCGGATGGCCAAGCGCATCGAAACGATGACGCTGCCGGCCCGGTTGGTCGTGCTGTCGTCCAACGAGGGCCGCGCCAAGGGCCGCAACCGCCTGGCGCGCCACGCCCGGGGCGGCCACCTGCTGTTTCTCGACAGCGACATGCTGCCCGACCCGATCGGTTTCCTGGCTCGCTGGACAGCGCTGGCCGGGGACGACGTGGCCGTGGCCTTCGGTGGGTTTACCCTGGACCAGACGCCCCACCGGCCCGAGCACGACCTGCACCGGGCCATGGCCCTGAAAAGTGACTGCACCTCAGCGCCTGAACGGGCCAGGGAACCCGAAAAGCACGTCTTCACCTCCAACCTCTTGGTCCGCCGCGACGTCTTCGACACCGTGGCTTTCGACGAAGGCTTCGCCGGCTGGGGGTGGGAGGACGTCGAGTGGGCCATGCGGGTGTCGGCGCTCTATCCGATCGTCCATATCGACAATTCGGCCACCCATCTGGGACTGGACACGGCCCAGGCCCTCGCCGCCAAATACGAACAGTCAGCGGCCAACTTCGCCCGGGTCGTGCAAGGCCACCTTGCGGTGGTTCGAAACTATCCCAGCTACCGTGTCGCCAAGGCGCTGAAGCCCTTGCCTTTGCGGCCCCTCTGGAGGCCGATGCTCAAGTCCATCGCCCTCTCCGAGGCGGCTCCGACGCCGCTGCGGGCCCTCGCCATGCGGCTCTATCGCGCCGCCCTCTATTCGGACGCCGTCTGATGCAGACCTTCCCCGCTGAAGAGATTGGCGAAAAAGTCGACGCCTACGAGCCCGACGTCACATTGAAGGGCAAGCTGAGGCGGCGACTGATCCGCCTGGCCCATCGCCGACCCGCCAAGGTGAAACTGGAGCGGCCGATGGTGTCGTTCAGCTTTGACGACGCCCCCGCCACGGCCTGCGAGGCCGGAGCCCGGGTGCTGGAGCAACGCGACCTGCGCGGCACCTATTTTTCCGCGGCTGGCCCCGCCGGCCGCGACGGGCCCATGGGCCGTTTCGCCACCGGTGAGGACGCCGCGAGGTTGCACGCCGCCGGCCACGAGATCGCCTGCCACACCTTCTCGCACCTCGACTGCGGCCAGTCCTCGGCGGCCGAGACCCTGGCCGACGTCGACCGCAACAGCGCGGCCCTGGCGACCTGGGGCGTCGGCGAGCCGGTCAGCTTCGCCTATCCTTACGGCGACGTCGCCGGCCCAGCCAAGACCGCCTTGGCCAGCCGCTTCAAGACCCTGAGGGCCCTGCACCACGGTCTGATCGCCAACGGCGCCGACCTCAACCAGGCCCCCGCCGTCGGCATCGAGGGCGAGGACGGCGAGGCCGTGGCCCTGGATTGGCTGGACAAGGCCCATGCCCGCAACGCCTGGCTGATCCTCTACACCCACGACGTCGCGGCAGAACCATCCCAGTGGGGCTGCACGATCGGAACGCTGGAGCGGTTGGTGGATGGGGCGCTGGTGGCGGGCTTCGATGTGGTGACCGTGGCCGAAGGCGCGCGGCGGATCGGGCTGTAGGGCTCCTCTCCTCCAGGGGAAGGACTTTGCCACGATTGGGGACAGGCGCATGCGCCTGTCCCCATCAGCAGGCGCGGGTTCACGCTCACGCGCCAAAGCTGCGATGGGATGGGGAGGGTGCGAAGCGCCCGGGCTCCGCCCGGAGGATTTGCAGATTTGATACCGTTTCGACGAAGACGAGCGCTTCGCGTGGCCTTCAGACGAGAGCCATCGGCGCGCGGGGTCTTAACCCGCTTCCGAAGTGGGCCCTCGGCGGGCGGAGGGTTGGCTGACCCTCCGGACCGTACAGGCGATTTCAGCCCGTACCTGTTGGCAACGGCCGCCTACCCGGGCGCCGAAGTTTTGTCGCCGCGGGGGCGAACCTGCTCCGAACCGACCTTGGGGCGTCTCCCGAAGAAGACACGGCGGCCAAGCCTTCCCGCTCGACCACGCCTCACCGCCCGTCAGGTCGCCGGCCGACGTCCCTCCCCGTGCGATGGGGTGAGCAGAGTATGCGGGCGCCAGAAGGGGGTGGGTGTCAAAAAGATCGAGAAAGTTTAGAGCGTTGATTTTGA
>JACMOF010000223.1 GCA_014378155.1 Caulobacter sp.
CAGCGAGCCGCCAGCTTCCTCGTACCAGCTTGACGGCTTGAGCTGCAGGCCCGCGGCGCCGACCTCGCCCTTCAGCCAGCCCTTGCCCAGCGGCGGACGCTGATAGGGCAGCAGGGGCTCGTCGCGGATCAGCACGATGGGGCCGACATGGCCGTACTGGCGCAGGAAGGCGGCGGCCGACCCGCCGGCATGGCCGGCGCCGACGATGACGACGCGGCTGTTCAGATCGCCCGTACCCGCTTCACTCAAAGGCCGTGTCCTCCCGTTCCGCCAAAAATGACGACGGCGTCACCTTTTGGCAAGCCGCGCGTCGATCTTGCGGACTAGAGCATTTCCCGACCTGACTGCGTCAGGCCGTGAGCTCTAATCTTTTGTTTCGACGCATTTTTCTTCACGCGAACCGGAACCACTGCGCTCGAAAAATGCTCTAGACGACCCGTTCGACCAGCATCTTCTTGATCTCGGCGATGGCCTTGGCGGGGTTCAGGCCCTTGGGACAGACCTGGGCGCAGTTCATGATCGTGTGGCAGCGATAGAGCTTGAACGGGTCTTCGAGGTCGTCGAGGCGCGCGCCGGTGGCTTCGTCGCGGCTGTCGATCAGCCAGCGATAGGCGTGCAGCAGCGTCGCCGGGCCCAGGTACTTGTCGCCGTTCCACCAATAGCTGGGGCACGAGGTCGAGCAGCAGGCGCAGAGGATGCACTCGTACAGGCCGTCCAGCTTTGAGCGGTCTTCCGGCGACTGCAGCCATTCGCTCTGCGGCTCGGGCGTGACGGTGTGCAGCCAGGGCTCGATCGAGGCGTACTGGGCGTAGAACAGCGTCAGGTCGGGGATCAGGTCCTTGACCACCGGCTGGCTGGGCAACGGCGCGATCTGCACGGCCTTGCCGGGCGTGTCGGCGTGGCCGTGGGTGCAGGCCAGGGTGTTGCGGCCGCCGATGTTCATGGCGCAGGAGCCGCAGACCCCCTCGCGGCATGAGCGACGGAAGGCCAGGGTCGGGTCGATGCTATTCTTGATGTAAAGCAGGGCGTCCAGCACCATCGGGCCGCAGGCGTCGATGTCCACCTCATAGGTGTCCCAGCGCGGATTGCGGCCGTCTTCCGGATCATACCGATAGACCTTGAAGGCGCGGGTGTTGGTGGCGCCGGCGGGCGCCGGCCAGGTCTTGCCGGCTTGCACGGTCGAGTTCTTGGGGAGGGTGAGTTGAACCATCAGCGTACCCTCAATAAACCCGCGCCTTGGGTGGGATGTAGTCGATGTCTTTCGACATGGTGTAGCTATGCACCGGGCGGAAATCGATCTTCACCTTGCCCGTGCCCTGGTCGAGCCAGGCCAGGGTGTGCTTCATCCAGGTGGTGTCGTCGCGGGTGGAGAAGTCTTCCCGGGCATGGGCGCCGCGGCTTTCGGTGCGGTTGACCGCGCTGGCCACAGTGACAACGGCCTGGCCGATCAGGTTGTCGAACTCCAGGGTTTCCATCAGGTCGGTGTTCCAGACCAGCCCGCGGTCGCTCACCTTGATGTCCTTGGCCTTTTCCCAGACCACTGCCAGGCGCTCGGCGCCGCCGACCAGGGTTTCGCCGGTGCGGAACACCGCGGCGTCCTCCTGCATGGCCTTCTGCATTTCGAGGCGCAGGGCGGCTGTCGGCTGATGGCCATTGGCGTTGCGGTAGCGGTCGAAGCGGTCCAAGTGGGGATCGGTCTGAGAGACCTTCAGCTCCGGCTGGGTGGCCATCGGCTTGAGGATCTCGGCGCAGCGCAAGGCGGCGGCGCGGCCGAACACCACCAGGTCGATCAGGCTGTTGGATCCCAGGCGGTTGGCGCCGTGCACCGAGACGCAGGCCGCCTCGCCCACGGCCATCAGGCCGGGGATCACCTGGTCGGGATTGTCGCCCGACTTAGTGACGACCTCGCCGTGATAGTTCGTCGGGATGCCGCCCATGTTGTAGTGGACCGTCGGCAAGACCGGGATCGGCGCCTTGGTCACGTCCACGCCGGCGAACACCTTGGCGGTCTCGGAAATGCCGGGCAGGCGCTCGTGCAGAATTTTCGGGTCCAGGTGATCCAGGTGCAGGAAGATGTGGTCCTTGTTGGGGCCCACGCCCCGGCCTTCGCGGATTTCGATGGTCATGGCCCGGCTGACCATGTCGCGCGGAGCCAGGTCCTTCACCGAAGGGGCGTAGCGCTCCATGAAGCGCTCGCCCTCGGAATTGGTCAGGTAGCCGCCTTCGCCACGCGCGCCCTCGGTGATCAGGCAGCCGGCGCCATAGATGCCGGTGGGGTGGAACTGGACGAATTCCATGTCCTGCAGCGGTAGGCCGGCGCGCAGGGCCATGGCGTTGCCGTCGCCGGTGCAGGTGTGGGCCGATGTGGCCGAGAAATAGGCGCGGCCGTAGCCGCCGGTCGCCAGGATCACTTGCTGGGCCTGGAAGCGGTGCAGGGTGCCGTCGTCCAGCTTCCAGGCGGTGGCGCCCCGGCAGACGCCGTCTTCCATGATCAGGTCGGGCGCGAAATACTGGATGAAGAATTCCACCTCGCGCCGCACCGACTGGCCATAGAGATTGTCAAGGATGTCGTGAGCGGTGCGGTCGGCGGCGGCGCAGGTGCGGTGCACCGGACCCTCGCGATA
>JACMOF010000224.1 GCA_014378155.1 Caulobacter sp.
GCCGCGCCGGTGCCGCGCAGGGCGGGGTCGGCCTCGACATGGGCGATCACCAGGCGAAGGCCGCTGCGCTGGTAGTCGGCGAAGGCGATCAGGCCATCGACCTCCAGTTCGTAGCGGCTCTTGGCGGGGTTATGGCTGAATGCGTCGGTCATCAGGGGTGAACGCGGATCATGGGCAGAGGATGCGGGGTGCGGTTGGGGACACACACTCATCCCACGGCTCGTGGCTTGTTGGCGACGACGCGGGATGAGTGTGTGTCCCCGTCAGCAGCTCAAACCAGCTCTATCGCCATCGCCGTGGCCTCGCCGCCGCCGATGCAAAGCGACGCCAGGCCCTTCTTGCCGCCGCGGGCCTGCAAGGCGGCGATCAGGGTGCAGAGGATGCGCGCGCCCGAGGCGCCGATCGGGTGGCCCAGGGCGCAGGCGCCGCCATTGACGTTCAGCTTCTCCGGATCGATGCCCAGTTCCTGCTGGGCGATCATCGCCACCACGGCGAAGGCCTCGTTGACCTCGAACAGATCGACCTCGGCGACGCTCCAGCCGGCCTTGGCCAGGGCCTTCTTCATGGCCGGCACGGGGGCGGTGGTGAACAGGCCCGGCTCGTGGGCGTGGGCGGCGTGCGACACGACGCGGGCGACGATCGGCAGGCCCAGACGCTGGGCGAGGCTCTCGCGGGTCATTACCAAGGCGGCGGCGCCGTCGCTGATCGACGAGGAATTGCCCGCCGTGACGCCGCCATCGCGACTGAAGGCCGGGCGCAGGGTCGGGATCTTGGCGGCGTCGGCCTTCAGCGGCTGCTCGTCTTGCGTGACGGTTTCGACGCCCTTGCGGGTGGTGATGGTTACTGGCGTGATCTCGCCGGCGAAGGCGCCCGAGGTCACCGCTTGCCGGGCCTTGGCCAGGCCGGCGATGGCGTAGGCGTCCATGGCGTCGCGGTCGAACTGATAGGCCGCCGCGCTGTCCTCGGCGAACGAGCCCATCAGCTTGCCGGGCGAGTAGGCGTCCTCCAGCCCGTCCAGGTACATGGAATCCCACATCTGGTCGTGGCCGATGCGGGCGCCGGCGCGGTGTTTGGTCAGCAGGTAGGGGGCGTTGGTCATGCTCTCCATGCCGCCGGCCACGATGATCTCGGCGCTGCCGGCCAGCAGGGCGTCGTGGGCCATGATCGCGGCCTGCATGCCGCTGCCGCACATCTTGTTGACCGTCGTGGCCTCGACCGACAGCGGCAGGCCCGCGCCCACAGCCGCCTGGCGGGCTGGCGCCTGGCCAAGGCCTGCGGGAAGGACGCAGCCCATGAAGATCTGCTCGACCAGTTCGCCCGACACGCGCGCCCGCTCGATCGCCGCCTTCACGGCCGTCGCGCCCAGCTCCGTGGCCTTGGCCCCGGCCAGCGCGCCCTGGAAACCGCCCATCGGCGTGCGAGCGAACGAGACGATGACGACGGGATCAGAGACATTGGACATGGATAAACTCCGGCCTTGGAAATTCGTGGCGGAATAAACCCCCTTGGGCGCGGCTGGCGCAAGGGTCTCGCGCAAAAAGCGACCGACGGCGGGAGCGGATGTCCTTGGCCGTCGGCAGAAATCGGCAAAGCCAATTTCTGATTCAAAAAGTTGGAACGCGATAGCCGTCGAAACCGGGTTCCACTTTCGACTATCGCGCTCCGCAGGGGGCAACTGAGACAGTCAATTGCTTTAAGAAACCTACGTCGTTCGTCTGCAAAAGCAACCCTTGCATTCCCCCGCGGAAGGCTTCACCTTCGCGTGATGGGCCGCACCGCTGACTACACCAATGAACGTTGCTCTATCGCAGCCACCCTTGAGGTGGTCGGAGACCCTTGGACTCTATTGATCCTGCGCGACGCCTTCCAGGGCGTGAAGCGCTTCGAGCAATGGCAGGAACGCCTGGGCGTGGCCCGAAACGTGCTGGCCGCGCGACTCAAAAGCCTGGTGAGCAACGGCGTGCTGGAGCCCCGCCGCTATTCCGAGCGCCCGCCGCGCCAGGAATATGTGCTGACCGCCAAGGGCCGCGCCCTGTCGCCGGTGCTGCTGACCATGGCCGAATGGGGCGACCAGCACGTCTATGGCGTCGGCAAGGGGCCCGTCCACTTCGTCCACAAGACCTGCGGCCACGACTTCCACCCGCACCTGGCTTGCGAGGCGTGCGGAGCCATGGTCGAAGGCCGCGACCTGACCCGCGTGGTCCACGACCAGCCGGCCATGACGGTCGGCGAGGCGCTGGAAGCCTCGGTCGCCATCGCGGCGGCGTGAGTGACGGCCCACGGGTATCGAAATCCTCGAACACGTCCAGCAACTCGAAGGCCGACAGGGCGAGGCCCCCATAATCCAAGCCGTTGACCGCCTGGCCGATGCGCACCCCCTGGGCCTTGGGCGAGGTCCCGTGGTGATCGGCGTCGAACACCGACTGCAGGACACGCCAGACGGCGAAGGCGGCCAGGCCGCAGCCGACGGCGGTAATCAGTACGTATCCCAGGGGCCAGTCCGCCCAAGCGCGCAACACGCCGTCGCGCCCTCGGCGCTGGGCGCCCGATCGGTGGCGGCCAGCACCACGATGGCGCCGATGCCCAGATACACGAGGCCCCGCGCGGCAAAGCCAAGGCGC
>JACMOF010000225.1 GCA_014378155.1 Caulobacter sp.
CGCACCATGCCATAGGCGGTGTCGCGCACCTCCTTGACGTGAGCTTCGTCGAAGGGCGCGTAGAAGCTGGGCCAGCCCGTGCCGCTCTCGAACTTGGTCTTGTACTCGAACAGCGGCAGGCCGCACTCGCGGCAGCAATAGACGCCGGGGTTCTTCTCGCCAAGCAGGCCGCCGCAGAACGGGGCCTCGGTGCCGTGGTTCAGCAGCACGCGGGCTTCCTCGGCGGTCAGGTCGGCCTCCAGGCGCTGGCGCTCGGGCTCGGTCGGCGGAGTTAGATCGAAACCGGTGGCGGAGAGGGTGGCTATGTCGGTCATGCGCTACAATTTAGGGGCTCGAGGGCGCGTCCGATAGAGGCGACGGAGCCCAGAATCACCTACCGCGTTCGTCTCGAACCATGATGAGGACTCCGCCATGACCATCGCCGTCGCATTCCTGCAACCGGGCTGGGCCGATTGGGAGGCTGGCCCCGTGCTGGCCGCCCTGCGTGAATATAATGGTGTCCAGATCGAGGTCGCCACGCCTGACGGCGAACCGCAGACCTCGATCGGCGGCGTGTTGGCGGCGTCGGACTACAAGTTCTCCGATCCGGTGCTGGCCGACGCCGACGTACTGCTGCTGATCGGCTCGGACGCCTGGGTCGAATATCACGACGAGGCCTTCTTCAGCCTGCTGCGCCAAGCCTATGCCGACGGCAAGATCATTGGCGCGATCTGCGCCGGCACGGTGGCCGCCGCCCGGGCGGGCCTGCTGACCGGTAAGGCCCACACCTCGAACGGCGGAGACTGGCTGGCCCAGCAGGCCCCGAACTATGCCGGGTCGGGCGGCTATGTCGACAGCGCCAAGGCCGTGACCGACGGCCGTCTGGTCACCGCGTCCGGCCTGGCGCCCGTGACCTTCAGCGCCGCGATCGCCCGCCTCGTGGCCCCCGAAGCTGGGGACAAGCACAACGAATATGTGGCCATGTTCGCCAAGGAATTCGTGGACTAGGCCGGCCTATTTGACCGCCTCGGCGCCGGCCCTGGCGATTAGGCCGTCCTGGGCGCCCGAGCCGCCCGAAGCGCCGATGGCTCCCAGGATCTTGCCATCGACGATCAGCAGTTCGCCGCCCTCGATCGCCAGGGCGCCGGTGAAGATGGCGTTCAGCGTGCCGCCCTTCACCGCCTCCTGGAAATAGGATGTCGGTCGGCGGAAGTTTGCGCTGGTCTCGGCCTTACGGCGGGCGACGTCGTTCGATCCGTACTGCGCCCCATCCATCTTTTCGCTCATCACCAGGGCGCCGTTGGGTTCGACCACGACGATGACCATGAACCAGCCCTGCTTGCGGGCCTCGGCCTCGGCGGCGGCCACGGCGACCTTGGCTTCGGCCAGGGTCACCGACCGGCCGTAGGGCGGGGCCGGCGGCGCGACGGGAACCGGGGCGGGCGCGGTTTGGGCCAAGGCGGGCCCGGCCATCAGAGCGACGGCCAGGGCGAGCGTGGCAAGCGTGGGACGGAGCATTGGGTCGTTTCCTCTGAAGTGGCGTGCGATCGCGGCGGTGGGCCTCATGTTGCGAATGCGAACAACAGTTTAGGCGCCGCGCATCGGTCTTCGTTGCGGTCGCCATTGGAAACCGGTGTCATGAACCATGTCACGCTGCGGCGCCGTTGCAAACCGCGAGCGGCCTGCTAGTCCGGTGTCCAACAAGACAATGACAAGCGCGTAGGGGACGGCCGGATGTTCAAGAAGCTGCTGATCGCCAACCGGGGCGAGATCGCGGTGCGGGTGATCAAGACCTGCCGCCGGATGGGCATCAAGACAGTGGTGGTCTATTCCGACGCCGACGCCGATAGCCTGGCCGTCGAGATGGCCGACGAGACCGTGCACATCGGCCCCGCGCCCGCCAACCAGTCCTATCTGGTGGCCGACAAGATCATCGCCGCCTGCAAGCAGGCCGGCGCCGAGGCCGTTCATCCGGGCTTTGGCTTCCTGTCGGAGAACGCCAGCTTCGCCCAGCGCTGCGCCGACGAAGGCGTGGTGTTCATTGGTCCCAACCCCGGCGCCATCTCGGCGATGGGCGACAAGATCGAGAGCAAGAAGTTCGCCGAGGCGGCCGGGGTGTCCTGCGTGCCGGGTCACATCGGCGAGATCGCCGATGTGACCCATGCGGTGATCATTTCCGAGCAGGTCGGCTATCCCGTGATGATCAAGGCCAGCGCCGGCGGCGGCGGCAAGGGCATCCGCGTCGCCTGGAACCGCCAGGACGTCGAGGAGGGCTTCCCGGCCGTCCGCGCCGAAGCCAAGGCCAGTTTCGGCGACGACCGGATCTTCATCGAGAAGTTCATCGAGAGCCCGCGCCACATCGAGATCCAGGTGCTGGGCGACAAGCACGGTCACGTGGTCCACCTGTTCGAACGCGAATGCTCGATCCAGCGGCGCAATCAGAAGGTCATCGAGGAGGCGCCGTCGCCCTTGCTCGACGAAGCCACCCGCGCCGCCATGGGCGCCCAGGCCGTGGCCCTCGCCAAGGCCGTGAACTACGACAGCGCCGGGACCGTGGAGTTCGTGGTGGGCCAGGACAAGAGCTTCTACTTCCTGGAGATGAACACCCGCCTGCAGGTCGAGCATCCGGTCACCGAGCTGATCACCGGCCTGGATCTGGTCGAGCAAATGATCCGCTCCGCCTGGGGCGAGGCGCTGGCCTTCACCCAGGATGATTTGAAGATCAACGGCTGGGCCATCGAGAGCCGCATCTATGCCGAGGACCCCTACCGCAAGTTCCTGCCCAGCATCGGCCGTCTCGTTCGCTACGACCCTCCGGAGGAGGGCGAGCATGAGGGTTACACCGTCCGAAACGACGGCGGGGTGCGCGAGGGCGACGAGATCTCGATGTATTACGACCCGATGATCTCCAAGCTCTGCACCTGGGCGCCCACTCGCCTGGCGGCCATCGACGGCATGGGGCGGGCGCTGGAGGACTTCCATATCGAGGGCCTGGGGCAGAACATCCCGTTCCTGGCGGCGGTGATGGACCAGGAGCGCTACCGCTCGGGCGTCATCTCGACCAACTACATCAAGGACGAGTTCCCCGACGGCTTCAAAGGCGTGGAACCGACGCCGGAGCAGGCTGACGTGCTGACCGCCGTCGGCGCGGCCATGCAGCGGGTCTACGCGGCCCGGTCTCGCACGACGGGCGCCGGGCTCAGCAATCCCGTCCGCACCGAGTGGATCGTCGCGGTGGGCCACGCCAAGCGACGGGTCAGGCTGTCGGGAGAGGGCGCGTCGCTCAATGTGGAGCTGCCGGACGAGGGCCGCGCGATCGTGTTGGAGACTCTCGACTGGCGTCCCGGCAAGCCGGTGTTCCACGGCAAGCTCGACGGCAAGGCCTTCACCGTCCAGGTGACGCCGGCGGCCGAGGGCTTCGTGATCCGCCATCGCGCCGCCAAGGCCAAGGTGCTGGTCCTGACCCCGCGCAGCGCCGAACTGCAGGACAAGTTGCCGGAGAAGCAGGCCGCCGACACCTCCAAGCTGGTGCTGTCGCCGATGCCGGGCCTGGTGGTCAGCATGGACGTCACCCTGGGCCAGACCGTGCGCGAGGGCGAGGTGGTCTGCGTGCTGGAGGC
>JACMOF010000024.1 GCA_014378155.1 Caulobacter sp.
AGTTTGACCAGGTCGCATCCGCGAAGCTTCGCATCGATCGCACAGTTGAATAGCGCGAGGTCACGAACACGCCCCGTGGCCTTCAATTGCTGCCTGATCCCCCAAACGTGCTTGGGCTTGAAAGGCGGCTTGGGGCCGAAGAGTCGGCGATGGTTCCAGGTTTGCTTGGGCGAAAGAAAAAGGTCGCGCTGAGCCATGTCACGCCTCCAGCGCGCCGACGTCCCTCCTCTCCATTCTACACTCGTTTTCAGCGTTCAGCGCCATAAGCGGACCTTGGCGTCGGTCCCGAAAGACGACCGTCAGGCCGGCGCCCAATCGGCAATGATCGCCGCCAACGACCACCGCCGGCGACGAGGCCAGGACCCTATTGTCCCCAATCATGCCCTCGCGCCTGCGTCGTAGATCACGGCGTGTCGGCCCGAGGCGCGCCAAGCGATAACTCTGTATCCTTGTGGGCGCCGCCGGAGAAACCCTATCGGCGCAAGCGCGCAGCCAGGTTGAGAAGGGTGCGGCCATTCGGTTAGCCCTCGCCTGCAGTTCCAGCATTCGCCGCGCGAATAAGCGCGCTTCCCCTGATACTTCGATGCCAGCCACGCGGTCTTGGCTCATGGTGCGGCGAGCCAAGGCCAAAAAGGCTTCGTCGATGATGATTGAGTGATCGAGTTACCGTCACAGGATCGCTAGAGGGCCGGCGACCACCCCGTCCAGTTGCCGCCCGGCGAGGTCTGGGCGTTGGAATAGGTGACATTGTTGGCGTCGACCACCCAGATCCGCACCTTGCCGTCGTTCTGCTGGGCGGCGGCCACCGAGACCAGGTTGGGCGGCGAGGCGCCGTTCCAGACGCCCGACCAGGCCGACCAGGATCCGCCGGGCGTTTCCTGGAAGGTCGAGCGCAGCTGGCCGGAGGTGTCGATCCCCCACAGCTGGGCCCCGCGCGCACCGCCCTGCTGGGACGCGGCGACGGTGCGCAGCGGCGGCGGGTTGGACCAGCCGCCGGGCGACCAACCCGTCCAGTTGCCGCCCGGGGAGGCCTGGGCGTTGGAATAGAGCAAGTGGTTGGCATCGACCACCCAGAGGCGGACCTTGCCGTCGTTCTGCTGGGCAGCGGCCAGGGAGACCAGACTGGCCGGCGAGGCTCCATTCCAGACGCCCGACCAGGCCGACCAGGATCCGCCGGGCGTCTCCTGATAGGTCGAGCGCAGCTGGCCGGAGGTGTCGACGCCCCACAACTGGGCGCCGCGTGGCCCGCCCTGCTGCGACGCGGCGATGAGGCGCAGCGGCGGCGGATTGGACCAGCCGCCGGGCGACCAGCCCGTCCAGTTGCCGCCCGGCGCGGTCTGCGCGTTGGAATAGAGGACATTGCCGACGTCCACGGCCCAGAGCCGCACCTTGCCGTCGTTCTGCTGGGCGGCGGCCAGGGACCGCAGTTGACCCGGCGAGAGGCCGTTCCAGACCTCCGACCACCCCGACCAGGGACCGCCGGCGCTGATCTGGAAGGTCGAGCGCAGCTGGCCGGAGGTGTCGATCCCCCACAGCTGGGCGCCGCGCGAGCCGCCTTGCTGCGACGCGGCGATCGCGGCCAAGGGCGGCGCGCCGTTCCAGCCGTTGGACGCCACCTGGGCCGGAGCCGGTTCGACCGTCCAGTAGTCCCCTTCGGCGGCGATGGCGATCCATTCGGACTGCCACAACCGGGTGTCGCGCGTCAGGCGCTTGTCCTGGGCGTACAGGTTGGCGAGGTGGATCTGGTCGCCGAAGCGCAGGGGCTGGTCGGGGTTGGCCAGCTTCTGGACGATCCAAGTCTGCTTCTTGAGATTATCGCCGTCCAGGTACTCGTCGTAATAGTAGCAGTCGTGGGAGTCCGCCCAGTCGCCCAGGATGTTGTGCGCCCCGGAGGTCGACTCGCGCGACACTAACAGGACCTGGCTGTTGTTGGCGATCTGGGCGGCCGGATCTGGCGCGGACGTCACGAAGGTCATCGGGGCCGGTTGGGCGCCGAGCGTCGGGAAGTAGGCGGCCACGCCCAGGTCCGCGCAGATTTCCGTCAGCGAGGTTGGGATCACCGACCCGCCGCCGGCGACTTTCATTGTGCAGTAGGCCGGGCTCAGATACTGGCCGTTCTGGTTCTTCAGGTTGAATGTGTCGCCGTAGTGAACCAGGTCGCCCGCTGCGCGCGGGGTGTCCAGGAAGGCCAGCGACGCGGCGTCCGAACGGGGCTGGTTCAGCGTCAGGACGCCGTCGAAGGTGGGCGCCGCGCTGGCCCGCGCGCCGAACTGCGCCACTAGGTCCTTGCGGCCGATCGCGTTCAGGGTGGTGGCGATGACCGAGGCGTGGTCGAAGGGCGTCTGGGTCGAGGACCGGAACACCGTGCCCTTCTGGACGTAGGGCGAGATCACGATCGTCGGCACCCTCGCACCCAGGCGATCGAACTTGAAGCCGGCCGAATTCTTGTAGGGCGGCTGGCCGTTCGGCGCCCAGGGCGGCTGCACGGCGCCCGCCTGCATGTCGGCCGTCTGGTGGTCGAACGAGCCGACGAACTCGTCGAAGGTGATCAGCAGGAGGGTCTTGTTCCAGGCCTCCCGGTTGGAGATCAGGCTGGTATAGACCTCCTTGACGAACTGCTCGCCCGCCAGGACGCTGCCGGGCGGGTGGTAGTCGTTGCCCAGCGCCGAAAAGAGGTTCTCGTAGGTCGGGTTGTCGGTCGTGCTGTGGGCGATCGACCAGAACGGCTCGATATAGCTGAACTTCGGCAGCTGGCCGGCGCGAGCCTTGCGGTGGAAGTCGTCCAGCTTCTGGAACTTCTGGGCGGCGTTGGGGACCTTGTCCTTGATCTGCGGGAACAGGCGCCAAGTGTAGCAGGAGCCCAGCTCGCCCGAGGTCAGGTCCATCAGATATTTGACGTAGGGATCCAGCGCCACCAGCAGAGCCGCCACGGCGGCGGCCATCAGGGGGCTGACCACCAGCAGCGCCAGCAGGGCGGTGCGGTATTCCAGGAGCGCCGAGATCTTCTGCGGCAGGTAGCTGGTCTGGTAGAACACGTTCCAGTCGACGCCGGCCGTCTGCAGGGCGTTGAAGATCGTCGGGGCGTCTACCCGGTCGTCGCCGATGGCCATGCCCAGGATCTTTTCCAGGGCCTTGGCCTGTGGGTCGGTCTCCAGGTCGCCGTTGTTGATCATCCCGTTGGAGGTGCCGCACATCAGGAACGAACGGTTGGGATTGGTCTGCGAGGGCACCGAGGCGTGCCAGGCGTCGCTGACGGCATAGTGCCGCGCCAGCTGATTCAGCACTGGCGCCTGGCCCTGGGTGAAGCTCTGCATGACCATCGGCGCCAGGCGGAGGATGTCGGCTTCGGCGACCTTGCGCTTCTGCAGGACCTCGACGAAATCCTCCAGCACGCCCTTCATCGTGACCGGTGCGCCTGGGGCGGGGCTGTTGGTCCCGTAGAACTGGGTTAGGACTTGGTCGAACTCTTCGCCAGGCGCGATGTCGGGGACAGTGAAGCCCTGGACGCCGCGCGTGGGCTTGACGCTGAGCTTGCCGTTCAAGGCGGTGTTGACGAAGTCGTTCGGATTGATCGCCTGCAGCCCCCGGAAAGGCGCGCCGGTGGTCGTCGGGACGTAGGCTGCGGGCGAGTCCTTTTCGTAGAGCCACCCCAGCATACTGTCGAACGAGCGGTTCTCCAGCATGAGCACGACGATGTGTTCGATGTTCTGGATCGTCATGGCAATGCCCCCGGGTTGGCGTTCTCAAGACCGCTCAAGACGCGGCGGGAGGGTGCTACCTTATAGAGAGTTATGTCAATTATATCTACGATAAGGGGTATTTGTTGGTCGAGGGCGTTCGGTTTGGCGGACGGCGCAGTCGCCTTGACCCGGCGCCCGGCCCGCGCGACGCCCCGGCTCAGAGAATAGCTGACCATTCTCCTCGTCGGATCCGGTGGGCGCGAACACACCCTGGCTTGGAAGATCGCCGGTTGCCGCTGTGCGCCGGCTGGTGGCCGCTCCCGGCAATCCGGGGATCGAGCAGGTCGCCGAGGTGCGCAGCCTCAGGCTCACCGATGTCTAGAGCATTTTTCGAGCACCAAGCATGGATAACTAGCCGATCACCTGGCTAGTGCGACGTCTGCCCGATGTTATGATGCGATACCGCGCACTTATCAACGCTATGGTCTCGAATTCTTTAGATACTGCCGACATTGCTTGACGGCGCGAGCAGATTAGCATCAACAACAACATCTCGGGCTTAACGCGCTGCCCGCAGGCATAACATTTTGCTGCTCAGCTTGAGACGCGAGTCCTCAGAATCGACGATCGGCGGAAAGCGATAGCCGAGTAGTTCCGTAAAAATGATGAGGAGCGTTCGGGACAGTCCGATAGCTCCACCCTTAAAATTTTGGAGGCGCGCTAAAGGTCGACGTGCTCCGACATTTCAAGAGTATCGTCCACTTCGATCCCAAGATAACGCACGGTACTTTCGAGCTTTCGATGGCCAAGCAGCAGTTGGCAAGCTCTGAGGTTTCCTGTCTTCTTGTAAATCAGCGCCACCTTGGTTCTGAGCAGGCTGTGCGTGCCATAGGCGCAGGGCTCGAGGTCGATCATCGCCACCCAGTGATTTACAAGCCGAGCATATTGGCGGGTCGTGATGTGCTCGCCAGGCCGGGACCGGCTTGGAAAGAGCCAGTCGTCAGCCCGGCGACCGCGGCGCTGCAGCCAGGTGGCCAGAGAGTCTCGCGTCGGCTCGGTGATCTCGAACGGCACCGGCTGGCCCGCCTTCTGCTGGATGACCGTGGCGCGTGCGCGCAGCGAACCACCTGGGGCGACATCGCAAATCCGCAGCTTGACCAGATCGCATCCGCGAAGCTTCGCATCGATCGCACAGTTGAATAGCGTAAGGTCACGAACACGCCCCGTGGTCTTCAATTGCTGCCTGATCCCCCAAACGTGCTTGGGCTGAAAAGGCGGCTTGGGGCCGATGAGCTTGCGATGGTTCCAAGGTTGCTTGGGCGAAAGAAAAAGGTCGAGCTGGGCCATGTCACGCCTCCAGCGCGCCAACGTCCCTCCTCTAAATTCTACACTCGTTTTCCGCGTTCAGTCA
>JACMOF010000226.1 GCA_014378155.1 Caulobacter sp.
CGTGCCCACCCGCGCCCCGCCCCAGTAAATTGCTTTCTTATTTCCACCCCCCCCGGCGAAGGCCGGGACCCAACCGGAGCCTCCGAACGGAGCCCCGCGACACAACTGCCCGCTCGGCTTGGGTCCCGGCCTTCGCCGGGATAAAGGGATTTATGGGCGCGCTTTTGGCGGCGCTCGCCCTGCTGGCCGGACCGGCGCTGGCCGCCCCTACCTTCCCGGCCCTGAGTGGCCGTGTCGTCGATGCCGCCAATGTCCTGTCGCCCCAGGTCGAGACCGAGCTGACCACCAAGCTGCAGGCCCTCGAACAGACAACCGGCCGCCAGTTGGTGGTGGTCACTCTGCCCAGCCTCCAGGGCTACGACATCGAGGACTATGGCTACCAGTTGGGCCGGGCCTGGGGCATCGGCGAGAAGGGCAAGAACAGCGGCGTCATCCTTCTGGTCGCCCCCACCGAGCGCAAGGTGCGCATCGAGGTCGGCTACGGCCTGGAGCCAATCCTCACCGACGCCCTGTCCAGCGTCATCATCCAGAGCGCGGTCCTGCCGAAGTTCAAGGCCGGCGACCTGCAGGGCGGGATCGTCGACGGGACCGACGCCGTCATCCAGCAACTGGCCCTGCCCGAGGACGAAGCCAAGGCGAAAGCCCAGCAGGCCTTCGACGTGCCGGCCACCGAGCGGTCGAGCGGCGGCGGGTCGATCTGGCCGCTGATCATCGGCCTGTTCCTCGTCGTCTTCATCGTTAGCCGCCTGTTCCGAGGCCAGCGCGGTGGCCGGTCGTCCGGCTTGGGGGGCGCCCTGCCGTGGATCATTCTCAACGGCCTGCTGAGCGGCGGCGGAGGCCGAGGCGGCGGCGGCGGCGGCGGCGGCTTCTCAGGCGGCGGCGGATCGTTCGGCGGCGGCGGATCGTCGGGGAGCTGGTGATGAAGACCCTTTCAGAAGCCGACCAGGCCCGCATCGCCCAGGCCGTGGCCGAGGCCGAGAAGACCACGGCCGGCGAAATCTTTTGTGTGCTGGCTCCCGAGGTCGGCGACGACCGCCAGCCGCCGCTGATCTGGGCATTTGGCGCGGCCCTGCTGCTGCCGGCCATTGCCCTGCTGGCCGGCTTTCGTCCGGAGATGCTGACCCGGCTGTTCGGCGCCTGGACGGTCGGCCACGCCGCCGCCCATGACGCTGCGATCCTGTCGGCCCTGCTGACCTATGCCGCCCTGCAGGCGGCGACCTTCGTCGTGGCGGCCCTGATCCTGGCCATCCCACCGACCCGCCGCGCCTTGAGCCCGGCCTCCGCCAAGGCGGCTCGCGTGCGCCAGGCCGCCATGGACTATTTCCTGGCCAAGGACCTCCACCTGACCCGCGACCGCACCGGCGTGCTGATCTTCGCCGCCCTGGCCGAACATCGCGTCGAGGTCATCGCCGACGAAGGCATCTACGCCCTCGCGCCCAATACCGTGTGGGACGAGGTGGTCGCCGACCTCACAGCCGGCCTCAAGCGCGGCGCGATCGCCGACGGCTTCGTGGCCGCCGTGGCCCGCACTGGTGCGATCCTGGCCGCTCACGTCCCGCCGCGTCCTGGCGACAGCAATGAGCTGCCAGACAGCTTGACGGTTCTGCCGCGCTAAACGCCAAAGCACGCCTTCCCCAAGCGTCATCTTTCCCCCGCCCAAATCCGAGTCTAGGGTGGCCACAAATTCAAACTAACGTTTAAAGGGGAGTGCGCCCAATGCGCGAAGCGGTCATCGTCTCTTACGCTCGTACCGGTCTGGCCAAGTCCAACCGCGGCGGCTTCAACAACACCCACGGCGCGGCCATGGCCGGCCACGCCATCCAGCACGCGGTGTCGCGCGCCGGCCTCGAAGGGGCCGAGGTCGAGGACGTGGCCCTGGGCTGCGGCGGTCCCGAGGGCGCCACCGGCATGAACGTCGCCCGCAACGCCGCCATCTGGGCCGGCCTGCCGGTCACCACCTCGGGCCAGACCATCAACCGCTTCTGCTCGTCGGGCCTGCAGGCCATCGCCACGGCCGCCAACTATGTCCGCAACGACGGGGCCAATGTCGCGATCGGCGGCGGCGTCGAGTCGATCTCGCTGGTGCAGGGCGGCGGTCACATGAACCGCTTTCACATCACCGAAGAAAAGCTGATGCGCGAGAAGCCGGCCCTGTGGATGGCGATGATCGACACCGCCGACATCGTCGCCAAGCGCTACAATATCAGCCGCGAATACCAGGACGAATACGCCCTGCGCAGCCAGCAGCGGATCGCCGCCGCCCAGGCCAGCGGCCTGTTCGACAACGAGATCGTGCCGATGGCCACCAAGATGAAGGTGGTCGACAAGGTCACCAAGGAAGAGAGCCTCGTCGACTACGTGGTCACCAAGGACGAGTGCAATCGTCCCGAAACCACCCTGGAAGGCCTGGCCAGCCTGAAGCCGGTGATGGGCGATGGCAATTTCGTCACCGCCGGCAACGCGTCGCAACTGTCGGACGGCGCCGCCGCCGTGGTGATCATGGACGCCAAGGAAGCCGCCCGTCGCGGCCTGGAGCCGCTGGGCCTGTTCAAGGGCTTCGCCGTCGCCGGCTGCGAGCCTGACGAGATGGGCATCGGCCCGGTGTTCGCCGTGCCCCGCCTGCTGGAACGCCATGGCCTCAAGGTCGACGACATCGACCTGTGGGAGCTGAACGAGGCCTTCGCGTCGCAATGCCTCTACAGCCGCGACAAGCTGGGCATCGATCCCGAGAAGTACAACGTCAACGGCGGCTCCATCGCCATCGGCCACCCCTTCGGCATGACCGGCGCGCGCCTGGCCGGCCACGTGCTGCAGGAAGGCAAGCGCCGCGGGGCCAAGAACGTGGTGGTTTCCATGTGC
>JACMOF010000227.1 GCA_014378155.1 Caulobacter sp.
CGAGGCTCGTGTCGGTCACTGTGATCGCCACATAATCGCCGGCCTCGGCGTGGTCGCTGTTGACCAATGAGGTGGCGCCGGAAATTCGGACAGTTGGCCAAGGTAGGTTCGACCTCGATGAAGGGCGGACTTTATGACTGGGAAGCGGAAGCGGTACTCGGCTGATTTCAAGGCCAAGGTGGCGCTGGAGGCGTTGAAGGGGGAGCTGACCCTGTCGCAGCTGGCGACAAGCACGGCGTCCACCAGACGATGAGCGCGGCGTGGCGCAAACAGGCCATCGAGGGGCTTTCCGGGGTGTTCTCCGGCAAGGCCGAGGCGACCGAGGGGGCCCGGGAGGGCGAGATCGACAAGCTGCACGGCAAGATTGGCCAGCTGCTGGTGGTGCGGGATTTTTTAGCCAAGGCCTTCGGTCGTTGAGCCTGGACCGGAGGCGAGCGATGATCGACCCCAACGACCCGAAGATCTCGATCCAGCGCCAGTGCGCCCTGGTGTCGATCAGCCGATCGGCCTTCTACTACCAGCCGGCGGGCTAGAGCATTTCCCGACCTGACTGCGTCATGCCGTGAGCTCTAATCTTTTGTTTTGACGCATTTTTCTTCACGCGAACCGGAACCACTTCGCTCGAAAAATGCTCTAGACGCCGCTTATCCAAGCTTGCACCCACGGCGCCACCCTCTAAACTCCGGTTCAAACAAGCGTTGGGGAGTTAGCGCATGGCCGTGGCCGAACAGACCGCCCAGGACCTGAACTCGGGGACCAAGCCCGTCGATCCGCGCCACGCCATCGACGAGGTCCGGCTGGCGACCTGGCTGGAGGCCAATGTCGCGGGCTATCAGGGTCCGCTGGAGGTCCGCCAGTTCAAGGGCGGCCAATCCAACCCGACCTATCAGTTGATCACGCCTGCGAAGAAGTACGTCCTGCGCCGCAAGCCGCCCGGCAAGCTCTTGCCCAGCGCCCACGCCGTCGACCGCGAGTTCAAGGTGATCTCGGGCCTGGGCAAGGCCAAGTTCCCGGTCGCCAAGGCCTACGCCCTCTGCATGGACGAGGCGGTGATCGGCACGATCTTCTACGTGATGGACAATGTGGAAGGCCGGATCCTGTGGGACGGCACTCTGCCCGACTACCAGCCCGCCGAGCGCCGGGCGATCTATGAGGCGCAGATCGAGACCCTGGCCGCCTTGCACACTATCGACTACGCAGCCGTTGGCCTGGCCGACTACGGCAAGCCGGGAAACTACTTCACCCGCCAGATCGACCGCTGGACCAAGCAGTACAAGGCCAGCGAAACCCGTTCGATCGAGGACATGGACCGGCTGATCGCCTTCCTGCCGACCAGCGCCCCGGCCGACGACATGACCTCGATCGTCCACGGCGATTATCGCCTCGACAACATGATCCTGCACCCCACGCAGCCCCGAGTGATCGCGGTGTTGGACTGGGAGCTGTCGACCCTGGGCAACCCGCTGGCCGATTTCAGCTATTTCCTGATGAACTGGGTGATGCCGTCCGACCAGCGCGGCGGCCTGGCCGAGATCCAGGACCTGACCGCCTATGGCGTGCCGACCATCGACGAGGCAGTCGCCCAATACTGCAAGGCCACGGGCCGCGACGGTCTGCCGAACCTCGATTGGTATTTCAGCTACAATCTGTTCCGGCTGGCGGGGATCTGCCAGGGCATCGTCGGGCGGGTGCGCGACGGCACGGCGGCCAGCGCCCATGCGGAACTGATGGAGGCCCGGGTGCCGGTGCTGGCGCGCGGCGCGTGGGCGTTCGCGCAGAAGGCGGGGGCCTAAAAACAGGATCGGTGGGGGGATTTTTAGGGTCTTCGATCCGGGTTGTGGCCATCATCCGATCACTCCCCCCACCGTCGGCTTCGCCGACACCTCCCCCACAGGGGGAGGACCTAGGGCCCCGCCTTCTCCAGCAACCGCCCCAACGCCGCCTCGTCCTCGAACCGCGCCCGCACCGGCCAGGGCGTCACCCGGTCCCGCCAGGCCTGAGGCAACCGCACCCAGTCCTTCTCGGTCGTCACCAGGCCGGCGCTGTAGGTCGCCGCGCGTTCGGCCAGGAACTGCAGCGTCGCCTCGTCGTAGTTGCCGTGATCGGGATAGGGCGCGAAATCCACCAGGTGGCAGCCGGCGGCCTTCAGCGCTCGCTCGACCTTCCACGGCTTGCCG
>JACMOF010000228.1 GCA_014378155.1 Caulobacter sp.
CGCTGACCCGAAAAGCTTGCCAAACCCGGTTCCAGAAGGCGTTGAAACTACGCCATTAGGTGTTTCAGACGCCGAAACCGTAAACGCTTATGCTTAAGGCCCGGTAAGACTTGGCCGTTCTTCTTGGGCCTTATCCACAAGACGAAATAATTTACGCCGCCAAGAGAATTCACGATTTCGGCGCCGACTCGCTTAGCGGCCAAGCTTTGAAATTCCTTTTTGAGATTCAACCTGACGACGCGCGGCTTCGACCACGGCCAGGATTTCCAGGGCCACGGCTTGGGGCTGCTCGCTCTGAACGTGATGGCCGGAACCCGAAACCACCCGCACCCGTCCCTGGGTCGAACGCTTGGCCAACCTCCGCAGTGCGTTTTCCTGAATGGCCTGCGAGACCTCGAACACGGCCTTAGGCATGACGTTGGCTAGCAGCGCGGGATCAGACGTCAGTATAATCAGCGGCAGGTCTCCAAGCTCTTGCCGGGCTCCCGCCTCCTGTCTTTCGTCCAGACTGTCACCCTCTGCCCCGGCGTGGGTCGCCAACAGTTCAGAGCGATTGGCGGCGATATACTTGGCCTGGATCCAGCGGCGATTGATTTCATCATGGACCGCCGGGTCATTGCCGGGCGGCGACTCCAGACAGTCGGGCGGGCTGTTCGCCACGGTGAGTTCGCCCCGCGTCGCCAACTCCAGGCAATGGTCGACCTCGGCGATCATGCCCCCAAAACCCTCAGCGCCCCTGGCCTTCTGAGCTTCGGTGCGCAGCGCTCCGAACTCGCGGCTCTGCTCGGCGAACATCGGATCGATCAACACCAGACCGGCCAGGCGGTCCCGATGCCGGTCGGCGAAGAGCGTAGCGTAGAGACCGCCCGCCGAATGGCCGACCAGCACCACCGGACCCCTTATCCCCGCGGCATCGAGCAACCGGTCCAGGTCATCGACCGTGTTGACGGCGTCAGAGGCGCGGGCGGCTGGGTCGCTGTGGCCATAGCCCGCCCGATCATAGGCGCAGACCCGGGTCACGGTCGCGACGCGCTCTTGCAGGCGTCTCCAGGCGAGACTGTCCTCGCCCAGCCCGGACTCTAGCACGACTACCGGGGCGCCCTGCCCTAGGCACATCAGGTTTAAACGGCGTGATCCATCGACCGCCACCCGCTGGGTTGGAATTCCATAGACAGACGGGTCAATATCCTGAGCGGCGGCTGTTCCGGGGAACGACAGCCCCACGACCAAGCCTACGGCTAGGGCCACGGCCTCTAAAAGCGCCAAAAACATCCTGAGCCCCACTTTGAGATCAAGGATATTACAGACGTAGTCTATAATATCGAGCCGGGATCTACAGATTATCCCGCAGCCAGGCGGCCGCCTTGGCGACGGCGCTGGCGTTGGGGTCCATCGGGCGCTTGCGGATCGCGGCGCCGGCCAGGGCCTTGGGCGAGACCACCTCGCGCGGACCGAAGGCCGAGCGGTGCAACACGCCGGCGGCGGCGCAGAAGGCCGGGCCCGACGCGGCGTCGGCCAGGTGCGGCACCCGGCGCGGACGGCCCAGGCGGACGGGACGATCGAACACCCGCACGGCCACTTCGCGCACGCCGGCCAGTTGGCTGGCGCCGCCCGTCAGCACGATGCCGGCGCCCGGCTCGACCGGCGCGCCCGAGGCCTTGAGGCGCTCGCGCAGCAGTTCCAGCGTCTCCTCGACGCGGGGTTGGATAATGCCCTTGAGCAGGGAGCGGGGCGCGATCACCGGACCAGCGCCGGGGTCATCGCCGCGCGGCGGGGCCTCGATCATCTCGCGGTCCTCGTTGGCCGAGGCGATGGCGCTGCCGTGCAGAGTCTTGATGCGCTCGGCGCCGGCGACCGAGGTCTGCAGACCGCGCGCGATGTCCTGGGTGACGTGTCCTCCGCCGACCGCCAGGCTGTCGACGTGGCACAGGGCGCCCTGGTTGAACACGGCGACTGAGGTCGAGCCGCCGCCCATATCGATGCAGACGGCGCCGAGGTCCATCTCGTCCTCTTCCAGGGCCGCCAGGGCCGAGGCGAAGGGCGCGGCGACCACGCCCTCGAAGGACAGGTGGGCGCGCTCGACGCAGTGGGCCAGGGTGTGGAAGACGTTCTCGTTGATCGAGACGACCAGCAGCTCCAAGCCCAGCGCGCGGCCGAACATGGCGCGGGGATCGCGCACGCCCTTCTGGCCATCGACCGACCAGGCGATCGGCAGCAGGTGGATCGGCTTGCGGCCGGGAATGCGAACCTGCGCCAGGGCCGAAGCAATGGCGCGCGACAGGTCGCCGTCAGCGATTGGCCGGGCCCCCAGCGACACCTGGGTGGTGGCGCGGTGGCTGGCCAGCTGGCCGCCGGCCGTGCAGACGCTGACGCCCTGGACATTGACGCCGGCCACGGTCTCGGCCCGCTCGACGGCCTGGGCGATGGCTTGGGCCGCCTCGTCCAGATTGACGATCGCCCCGCCCCGCACGCCGCGCGACTGCACATAGCCAACGCCGGCCGTGGTCAGGGTGCGGTTGTCGCGGTGAATACCATCCGGCTTCATGATGAAGCAGGTGACCTTGGACGCGCCCAGGTCGACGGCAGCGACCGCCGGCTGGCGCACGAGCGTCGCCTTCAGGCCTTCGCGGGCCTGTTTCCGGTCATCCAGTCGGGACATCGTTAAAGCCACCTCACGCCCATCTTTTACTTTACGCCCCGCCGGCCACGGGCTGCCCAGGCAGCACCGAGTCGCGAGGTCTCACGGCCACCATCTCGGGGTCGCGCAAATCGATGCGCGCGAAGCCTAGATCGAGGATTCGTTGTCTTTGGTCGAGCTGATCCAATTGAATCAGCGCGGACTCTTCGTCAATGGCTGGAAGCTGGATCAGTGACCCATCTTTCAACCGCAGGTCCCAGCGACGGTCATCGACGCGCACCAGCGCCTCAAGACGGTCACGCAGACGCGGCCGGGCGTTGACGGCGGGCAGGATGGCGCCGGCGGCCTGGTCGGCCCCCTGCCCCACCACCAGCGGAAGTTGCGGGAAGCGCGCGGCGTCGGCCTCGCGGATGATCCGGCCCTCGGCGTCGATGACCCGCATGGACCCGGAGTGCTGCCACACGGCCAGGGCCGGGCGCTCCTCGACGGTGATGGTCACGGTGTCGGGCAACAGGCGCGCGACCTTGGCCGACTTGACCCAGCCCACGGTCTCGACGCGCGCCTTCAGGCCCGCCAGGTCCAAGCCCAGGGTCGGCTGGTCGAGATAGAGCGCCGAGGCGGCCAGGATGTCGGCCTTAGCCATCGGCGAAGCGCCTTCGATGTGCACGGTCTTCAGCTTGAAGCCGAGGTCGGCGAACTCGCCGTCGACCCCGCGGCCAAAGGCCTGACCGAGGCGCTCGAGGCGGTGGCCCGTGGCCAGGGTGGCGATCAGGGCGATGACCAGGGCTGCGCCGGCCACGCCGAGGGCGAGTTTCGGCGATACCCCCACGCCGCTCCGAGCGGCGTGCAGCTTCCCGACCGGCGGCGCGGGCTTGCGCGCGGCCGGCCTGGCCTTATTCGGACTTGCGGGCGCTTCGGCCCGGGGGCGCGCTGGCTTGCGCGGTCCCCCCCGCACTACAGCGGGCATAAGCGTCCTCCACGATCCAGAACACTAAACAATCAAACGCGACGCCAACCTGGTCCGCCTGCTCAAGAGCGAGCGAAGTGGGTGTCATGCCGGGGTGCGTATTGACCCCTAGCAACACCAGAAGGTCGTTAATGTCGTCATAACGGAAGTCACTTCGGGTCACACCTTGGCAACCAAGAGTGGTATGGTCAAGCTTGGTGCGACGGAGCGCGAAACCCGCGCAAAGGGGAATTCGGGTGAAAAACGCGTGATCAGAGGCGCTTTCCAGTCAGATAGCGGCGGGGTCATAAAACCTGTGGACGATCAAATTTCGCCGCCCGTCCGTGCATCACTTGGTCGCGGGAATGACCCACGGGCGAAGAGTCCGACGCGGGCCTTCTTCTCCTCACCCGTGCGCCGCGGGAGGTGGCGCGTCGCTAGCAGCGACGTGACGGAGGGGGCGTCAGCGGCGCCGGAGGACGCCCCCTCCGTCACGATGCCTATTCGCATCGCGCCACCTCCCCCGATTGGCGGGTGAGGAGAACCTTCGGCGGCCTTGGATCAATGGCTTGGCGCCGCCGGCGCCGCTGCGCTGAGCACGCGGAAGTCGATGTCGCTGTCGGCCATCAGGTAGATGAAGCTGGTCCAGGCCGCGACATTCTGAGCCAGTTCGCCCGGACGGACCTTGTTGAGGGTGTCGTCCATGGTGTGGTGGTAGTCGAAGTAGCGACTGGCGTCCTGCTTCAGGCCGATCACGGGCACGCCGGCGGCCTCCAGGCCCTCGATGTCCGAGCCGGCGTGCGGCGAGGGAAGCCTGTCGAGATAGATGTTCAGCGAGGTCAGCACGCGGACGGCGGTCTTGATCGCCGGGTGGCCGGACGAACCCTTGGGGATCTGCAGGGCGTAGATCCGATCGGCGCCGGTATCGCTCTCGCCGGCCAGGACGATCTTGGGCAACTCGGCCTTGTGAGCGTCGACATAGGCTTCCGCCGAGCCGCCGCTCTCTTCCGAGCCGAACATCACCACGCGGATGGTGCGCTTGGGATGCTTGGGCAGGTCGCCGATCAGCTTGGCGGCGGCCGTGGTGATGGCCACGCCCGTGGCGTCGTCCAGGGCGCCGGTGCCAACGTCCCAGCTGTCCAGGTGGCCGCCGATGACGATCACCTCGTCGGGGGTCTGCGAGCCCTTGATCTCGCCCGAAATGTTCCAGGCCACCGCCTTGGGGTCGACGGTCGAGGCCAGCTTCAGCTTGATGCGCACCGCGCCCTTGGCGGCCAGACGCTCCAGTTGCTCGGCCTCCGGCACGCCCAGGGCGGCCGAGGGGATCGAAACCACGTCGTCGCCAAAGGCGGTGACGCCGGTGTGGGGCACGGTGGAGTCGGAGGTCGAGATCGAGCGGATCAGGAGGGCGATGGCTCCGCGCTTGGCGGCCTCGACCGGGCCGGCCCGGCGCGAGATCCCGGCGACCCCGTAACCGGCGCCGTCCTGGGCGCGGACCATCGGCTGGGTGATCACGACGATCTTGCCCTTCAGCGACCCCTCCGGCGCGGCGATCATCTCATCATAGGTGCGAAACAACGCCACCTCGGCCTCGAGGCCTTCAGGCGGAGTCGCCACCGTGCGGCCCAGGCCGACGATGTTCAGCTTCATCGGATAGGGCGCGACCAGTTGCGCCGACTCCTCGCCGCGCGTCCAGGACGGCTTGGCGAACTCCTCGACCTTGACGTTGGTGAAACCCAGCGCCTTGAACTTGGCCACACTCCAGTCCTTGGCCCGGGCCATGGCCGGCGAGCCGACGAGGCGCGGACCGATCGTGGTGGTCAGGTCCTCGGTGATATCCCAGGCGGTGCGGTCCAACAGGGCCTTGTCGCGCAGCTTTTCAGCGGTGACGGCGTCTTGGGCGTGAACGGAACCGACCAGCAGGGCGGTCGTGGCGGCGGCGGTCAGCAGCGTGCGGAACAGGCGCATGGAAACTCCCTCGTTGGAGGGTTCATAGCATCGCTCCGCGCCGGGAATAGGCAACAACCGGATGAACTATCGGTAACGTTTGAGGGGGGAGTCTAAAAAGTCCTCCCCCTGTGGGGGAGGTGTCGGCGCAGCCGACGGAGGAGGGAGTGTTGGTGAGGTGGGATGACTCCCCCCACCGGCGCCTTCGCGCCGCCTCCCCCACAGGGGAAGGACCTTTAAGTCCCCGGCCGCCCGATCCGCTTGATTTCCCAGTCCAGCTGGATGCCCGTCTTGGCCAGCACGTCGGCGCGGACGGTATCGCCCAGGCCCTCCAGGTCGGCGGCCGTGGCCTCGCCGGTATTGATCAGGAAGTTGCTGTGCAGGGGGCTGAACATCGCGCCGCCCCCCTCTTTCCCGCTCGCGGAAAAGCGTTTGCCGCGCCAGCCGGCCTCGTCGACCAGCTTCCATGACGAGTGGCCGGGCGGGTTCTTGAACGTCGAGCCGCCGGTCTTCTCGCGGATCGGCTGGGTGGTCTCGCGGCGCGCGGTAATTTCCGCCATGCGGTCGCGCACGTCGGCCGGATCATCGGGCGTGCCCCGGAACATCGCCTGCACCCAGAACATGCTGTTGGCAGGCACCTGGGTGTGGCGATAGGTGAAGCCGAAATCCGCATTGTCCCAGACCCGAATCTCGCCGGTCCGGTCATAGCCCCAAGCGCTGACCAGGATGTCCTTGGTCTCGCGGCCATAACAGCCGGCGTTCATGGTCAGGGCGCCGCCCACCGTGCCGGGGATGCCGACGAAGAATTCCAGCCCCGTCAGGCCCGCCTTGGCCGCCGCCCGGGCGACCGAGGCGTCCAAGGCCGCCGGACCGGCGATGATCAGGTTTTCCTCGACGTCGACGGTGACCTCGCCAAAGGCCCGCCCGGCGCAGCGGATCACCACGCCCTCGACGCCGCCGTCGCGGATGATCACGTTGGAGCCGACGCCCAGCGCCTGGACCGGCACCTCGTCCGGCAGGGCGCTGAGAAAGTCGCGCAGGTCGTCGGCGTCGGCCGGCAGGAACAACACGTCGGCCGGCCCGCCAACCCGGAACCAGGTGAACGGCCCCAGCGGCTCATCGAACAGCAGCTTGCCGCGAACGGCGGGGAGTTGGGTTTTCCAGGTCATGTCGTAAGGCGAGGTCCAGGCGAGCGCTTTGCGGAAAGGCGTCGCGTGATTTGGTACAGAACCACGATCACGAAACCGCCGAAGAAGGCGATCCGGTGCTGGGTTTGATCGATCTGCGAAATGTAGGTCGTTCCGCCATGTGTCGCGAAAGGAACGACGAAGGATCCTTGCGGGCTAAGCGGTCGGGCCACCGTTAGAACGTTCGAGAGCCAGGCGCCAAAGGCAATGTCCCCGATCGCTAGGACGATCAGCACCACCTTGGCGATGGTCCACGCCCGTCGGCTCACGTCGCCAGCGCTTCCAGCTGCCCCGGCAGGGCGTAGGACCAACTCGTGATATCCCCCGCCCCGAGCAGCACCACCAAGTCACCCGATTGCGCCTCGGCGGCGATCAGGGCCGGGAGGGCGGCGGGGCTTTCCAGCGGCAGGGCGCGGCGGTGGCCGAACTTCTTGAGGCCTTCGACCAGGTGGTCGCGATCGACGCCCTCGATGGGCGCTTCGCCGGCCGTGTAGACGTCGGCGACGATCACCGTGTCGGCGTCGTTGAAGCACGAGCTGAACTCGGTCATCAGGTCGCGCAGGCGGGTGAAGCGGTGCGGCTGGACCACCGCGATGACCTTGCCCTCGGTGACCGCCCGGGCCGCCTTGAGCACGGCGGCGATCTCGACCGGGTGGTGGCCATAGTCGTCAACCACGCGGATGCCGTTGGCGACGCCCGTGGTGGTGAAGCGACGCTTCACCCCGCCGAAGCTGGCCAGGCCAGCCCGGATGTCCTCGCCGCTGACGCCCAGCTCGCGGGCCACGGCGACGGCGGCGGTGGCGTTGAGCACATTGTGGTGCCCGGCCATCGGCATCTTCAGACCTTCATAGGTCACCGGCTCGCCGACCAGCGGCGACACCAGGATATCAAACTTCGAGCCCTCGGGACCCATCTCGATATTGCTGACCCGGACCTCGGCCTGGGGGTTGACGCCATAGGTCACCAGCCGGCGGTTCTCGATCCGGGCGGTGAGGGCCTGGACTTCCGGATGGTCGGTGCAGACCGCCGCGAAGCCGTAGAACGGGATATTCTCGATGAAGTCCTGGAAGCCCTTCTTGACCGCGTCGAAGGTGCCCCAGTGGTCCAGGTGCTCGGCGTCGATATTGGTGACGATGGCCACGGTGGACTTCAGCTTGAGGAAAGACCCGTCGCTCTCGTCGGCCTCGACCACGATCCAGTCGCCCTCGCCGACCTTGGCGTTGGTGCCATAGGCGTTGATGATCCCGCCATTGACCACGGTCGGATCCAGAGCCCCGGCGTCCAGCAGGGCCGCGACCATCGAGGTGGTGGTGGTCTTGCCATGGGTGCCGCCCACGGCCACGCTGAACTGAAGTCTCATCAACTCGGCCAGCATCTCGGCCCGGCGAACCAGCGGCAGGCGCTTGTCGCGGCCAGCGGCCATCTCGACATTGTCGGCCTTGATCGCCGTGGAATAGACGATGGCCGACGCGCCTTCGACATTGGCCGCGTCCTGGCCGATGAAGATCCGCGCGCCCAGCTTTTCCAGCCGCTCGGTATTGGCGCTGGCCTTGGCGTCGCTGCCTTGCACGGTGTAGCCGATGCGCAGCATGATCTCGGCGATGCCGGACATGCCGATGCCGCCGATGCCGATGAAGTGCACGGGGCCAAGTTCGAAGGGTACGGGGCGTCGACGCTGGATCATCCGGCTCGATTAGACGATTTGGCGACGGGGTGGAACGGGATGTTTGGTGCAGGCGCCGTGGATTTTCCTCTCCTCCTCCGTTTCGCCGCGTTGCTCGGGGGAGGCGTCATCGCCCTCGCCTCTCCCGCCCTGGCTCAGGCGCCGCTGGAGCTGCGCCTGGCCGACGTCGGCCGCTTCGCCGCCTTCGTGGACATGGGCGGCGTCACCTGGACGGGTCGCACGGCGCGCTTGCGCGTGCTGCAGGTGGCCGAGGACGGCTTCATCGCCGGGACCGAGGCCTTCTGGGGCGGCTGGCGCTACGAGGTGATCGACTGCGACGCCCGCACCATCGCCCATGCCGGGTTCTCCAGCGTCCGGGTCGGCGGCAAGGAGGGGCCGATCAGCGGCGACGAACGGCCGGCAGCGACAGTCCCGGCGGGCAGCGCCGACGCGGCGGTGGTCAAGGTCGTCTGCGATGGCTGGCGGCCCTATGCGGGCGTGCCGGTCGCCACCAGTGTCGGTCAGGCGGTTACGATTGGTAGGCCGCTTATCGCGACGGGCGCCGAACCCTGATCGAGCGAAAAGCTGATCAGCACTACGCGTGCTGAGAGGAAGAACCAGATTTTTTCGCGCGCGTTTTCTTTGCAACTTCCAGGCGAAGCACAGGAACGCAAATATCCTCGATAATTTTCACTTGGGAAGTAATGATCTGATCGATCTCGTTTTCCTCAGTCGAGGGATATCCCTCCCAAATAGTGCTCTCAATTTTACGAATAAGATCTGGGTCGGAACCACTTCCGTCTCTATGTTTGGCACCGACATAGACCCTCACTGACCAGAATTGCCTGTTCAGATTTTCAATCGCCTTTTCTAGTTCCTCTCCGAACAAGGCGCGAGCCATCGGCTGGCATTCCTCTAACAATAACTGGTCGTCATGCGTTGCACTCAAACGGATGTAATAAGCCTGTGCGTAGGCCAAAAGACTTTGCTCTTGCTCGCCGTATGCCTTTTCCCACTCTCCCGACGCTTTCAGCTTCTCTTCTGCCGCAGCGAATTCGTGCCCCATCATCATCGGACTGCGAACGCGGGAGAGGCCTCGTCGGACTTTATATGTGGCCGTCAAAATCCGCTCAGCTTGGTCGATGCGGCGTTCTGAGAGCTTTTGCTGTCTCCAGGTATTGAAGGTGTTTGAACCGATAATTGCAGCGGCCAAAACGGTCCCTGCGCCTAGCATCGCCCCTAACCCTTGAAGCATGTCACCAGTCGCAGACCAGTCGATTGTAGCAATGCAACTTGCTGGCATAACGCCCCCAAAAACTCGCGCGCCCGCCATCCTGACGACCACGGAGGCGGCACCGAAAGTTATAGCCTTAGGTGGAGCCCGCCCCAATGAATACGTCCGCTGGGCGTAGTCCGATCTAGCGGCTATTTGAGACCTCCGACGGTGCCCTACCGCGCCGTCCGTTCCACCAGGTCC
>JACMOF010000229.1 GCA_014378155.1 Caulobacter sp.
AGCTCCCACAGCACCGCCGGCGCGCCGCCGGCCCGGTGGAAGCGCTCGCCGAGGTACTTGCCGGCCGGCTGCATGTTGACGATCAGCGGGATGTCATAGGCCGCCCGCCAGTCGTCGGCGGTGATGTCCAGCCCGGCGTGACGGGCCATGGCCACGATATGCGGCTGGGCGTGGGTCGAGCCGCCGGCCGCCGCCACCAGGGCGATGGCGTTCTCGAAGGCCTTTTGGGTCAGGATGTCGAGGGGCTTCACATCCTCATAGGCCAGGTCGACGATCCGCTGGCCGGTGCGATAGGCCATCTGGCCGCGCTCGCGATAGGGGGCGGGGATGGCCGCGCAGCCAGTCAGCGACAGGCCCAGGGCCTCGGCCACGGCGTTCATGGTCGAGGCCGTGCCCATGGTGTTGCAGTGGCCGGCCGAGGGGGCGCTGTCGGAGGCGCGCTGGATGAACTCCTCCTCGTTGATCTCGCCGGCCGCCAGCTTGCGCCGCGAGCGCCAGATCACCGTGCCCGAGCCGACCAGCTCATTGTTGTGCCAGCCGTCCAGCATCGGCCCGCCCGACAGCACGATGGCCGGGATATTGACCGTGGTGGCGGCCATGATGCCGGCCGGGGTGGTCTTGTCGCAGCCGGTGGTCAGGACGACGGCGTCGATCGGATAGCCGTGCAGCACCTCGACCAGGCCCAGATAGGACAGGTTGCGGTCGAGCGCCGCAGTCGGGCGGCGGCAGTTCTCGAAGATCGGGTGGACCGGGAACTCCATCGGGATACCGCCGGAATCGCGGATGCCGTCGCGGATCCGGCTCACCAGGTCCAGGTGGATACGGTTGCACGGCGAGATATCGCTGCCGGTCTGGGCGATGCCGATGATCGGCTTGCCGCTGCGCAGTTCCTCAGGCGTGATCCCGTAGTTCATGAACCGCTCGAGGTAGAGCGCCGTCATGTCGATATGGTCGGGATTGTCGAACCAGTCGCGCGATCGGAACCGGCGTGGGGTACGGCCCGATGGGGTGTGATTAGAGGTCAAGACGCACCTCGTATTGGGGTTGGCCGGCGACGGCGACGGGCAGGGCGAACAGGCCGCCGCACAGGGGGAAGGCGGCGAGCTGGTCGTCGCTCAGCCCCTTGCGGGCGGTGGTGAAATAGACGGTCTTCAGGTCGGGCCCACCGAAGCAGGGCTTGGTGACATTGATGGCCGGCAGGGTGATCCGGTCGACGACCTCGCCTTCCGGGGAGATCCGCAAAGCGCCGTTGCCGCCCCACAGGGCGGTCCAGATGTAGCCGTCCGCGTCGACCACCGAGCCGTCGGGCCAGGCGTTTTCGAGCTCAAGCTTGAAGAACAGCCGCTTGTTCGACAGCGCCCCGCCCTCCATGTCGTAGGCCCAGATCACCTTCTCCAGCGTGTCGGTGTGATAGAAGGTCTGGCCGTCGGGACTGACGCAGGGGCCGTTGGTGATGCAGATGCCGGTGTCCTCGGCGATCGGCCGGCCGGCCTCGTCGAGGCGGTAGAGCGCGCCGCTCGGGGCCTCCTCGCCGTCGTCCATGGTGCCGAACCACAGCCGGCCCTCGCCATCCACCGTGGCGTCGTTGGGGCGATTGTTCAGCTCCGGCGGCCCGATCTCGCCCAGGAAGGTGAAGCCGATGTCGGGGTGGAAGTGATGCAGGCCGCTCTTCAGGCCCGCCACGAAGCCGCCGCCAGCCCGGGGCGCCAGGAAAGTCACCTGGTCGGGAGCGTCGAAGCTGGTCGTCTCGCCGCTGGCGGGGTGGAAGCGGTGGACCTTGTGGCTCTTGATATCGACAAACCACACGGCCTGTTCCTCAGCCGACCAGATCGGACCCTCGCCGAGCGTAGCCTTCAGGTCCCAGACGCAGAGGGGTTCGGGCATGAGTCTATCCATTTTTGAACCCTCCCCCCGGGAGGGGGGAAGGGCAGGGATGGGGGCGGCGCCGCCAGCTGGAAGCTGTGATTCCATCGCCCTATCCTGAACCGTTTCCACCCCCATCCCCAGCCCTTCCCCACTCCAGGGGGAAGGGGGCTCAAGGAGCAACCCCTAACGCCAGCCGGCGTCGATCCAGTATTCGTGACCCGTGCACAGGCTCGCATCGTCCGAGGCCAGGAACATCACCAGCGAGGCGATGTGGTCGGGCAGCAGCCGGCCCTTCAGGGCCTGGGCCTTGACGATCTCGGCCTCGCCCTCGGGCGTATACCACTTTTCCTGGCGCTTGGTCTTGACGTTGCCGGGCACCACGCAGGTGACGCGGATGTCGTCGGGGCCGAGCTCCCGGGCCAGGGCGCGGGTCATGCCCTCGATGCCGGCCTTGGCGGTCTCGTAGAGCACCAGGTCGGGCAGGCCGAGGTGCCAGCTGATCGAGCCGAAATTGATGATCGCCCCGCCGCCGCGCGCCTTCATGCCCGGCGCCACGGCCTGGGTGGCGAACAGCATGTGGCGCAGGTTGACGCCGATCCGCTCGTCCCAATAGGCGGGCGTGATGTCGGCCAGGCTGTGGCGGTCGTCATTGCCGGCGTTGTTGACCAGAACGTCGATGGGGCCAATCTCGGCGAAGGTCTTGGCCACGGCGTCCAGGTCGGTCAGATCGCAGCGGATATAGACCGGCGCGATCTCCGAGCCCGCAAGCCGCGCGGCCAGCGCCGAGGAATCTTCGTCGGCGACATCGAGAAAGATCACCTCGGACCCCTGGCGGACGAAGCCGGCGACGATGCCGGCCCCGATGCCCGAGCCGCCGCCGGTGATCACCACGCGCTTGCCCTTGAGGCTGGGATAGATAGCGGAAGACATGGAGATCACGACCAGGAGTAAGCGGTTTTGGTTTGGGTATAGAACTCGACCGCCGCGAAGCCCTGCTCGCGGGCTCCGTACGACGAGCCCTTCGAGCCGCCGAACGGCACGTGGTAATCGACGCCGGCCGTGGCCAGGTTGACCATGGTCATGCCAGCCTTGGCGTGGCGTTGGAAGTGGCGCGCGTGCTTCAGCGAGGTGGTGGCGATGCCTGCCGACAGACCGAACTCGGTGTTGTTGGCGACTTCCAGGGCTTCCTCGTAGCTCTTGACCCGGATGGTCGAGGCGACGGGGCCAAAGACCTCCTCATTGTTGATCCGCATCGACGGATCGGTGTCGGCGATCAGGGTGGGGTGCACGTACCAGCCGGGGCTTTCCAGCTTCAGACGCTGGCCGCCGGTGACCAGCCGGCCGCCTTCGCTCGTGGCGATGTCGATATAGCGGTAGCTGGTTTCCATCTGGTCTTCGGTGACGGCCGGACCGATCTGGGTGTTGGGGTCGAGCGCGTCGCCCACCCGCAGGGCCGCGACCTTCTCGGCCAGCAGGGCCACGAACCGGTCGTGGATGCCGTCCTGGACGATCAGGCGCGAGCTGGCCGTACAGCGCTGGCCGGTGGCGAAATAGGAGCCGTCCAGGGCGATGGCCACGGCGCGTTCCAGGTCGGCGTCGTCGAGGATGATCAGCGGGTTCTTGCCGCCCATCTCCAGTTGCACACGGGCCTGGCGGGCCACGGCGGCGGCGGCCACCTGGCGTCCCACGCCCTGCGAG
>JACMOF010000230.1 GCA_014378155.1 Caulobacter sp.
GATGAGCTCGAAGCCGTGCTTGGCCGCAAAATCGTCACGGAAGTCGATCAGCGATCTGAACGCCCGGTCGAGTCGACATGCAGCCATGGGAACGGTGGCTATCGATGGATAGAAGGCTCGCAGCGCCAAGTGCGCCATCACCGTCGAATCCTTACCCGCCGAGAACAGCATGACGGGGTTGCGGGCTTCGGCGACGGCCTCCCGCAGGATGTGGATGGATTCCGATTCCAGCCAGGACAGGTGAGAGCGGACAAGTTTCACGGCTCAAACCGCCATCTTCAGAGGCGCTGCCCGATCAGCCCCAACAGGCATCGCGCACCATTGGAGATCGCCGGCGTAGCGCCAGGCCATCTGGCCATTTTCGTCGAGCGCAAAGAGGTGCAGCCAGCGATTGTCGAAGAGCGCGCGAACACCGTCATGCCGCTTCAGGATCTCGGTTATCGCTTCGCGCGGGGCTTCGATGCAGACGGACAGACGCAGGGGCTCGTGGACGTATTGCTTGCCGTCATGCACCGATTGCCAGGGCAGGCCGACGCGCATCAGGCCGCCGTTGCCCTCAACGACGCCGATGCCGCCGGTGACGTTGTGCAGGAGCTTGTTGCCGGCCCCGAAGACCTGGGGCGCCACGGTCGATCCGTAATACTGCAGGCTGATCCAGCTCGCGACGACCACGGGCGCGGTCAGGATCAACTCGAGAACGCAGAAGTCCTTGTCGGCTTTCCAGTCATAGTCATGAAGGAACGTGCGCCCTTCCAGGGATTTGCCCGTCGTGCGCCGACGCGGCGCGGCGATGAACGCCTTGCATCCTGCCAGCGCCCATTCCGGCCGCACCTCAGCCCAGTCGCGGCTGCGCCTGGCAAGGCTCTCCTCCCCCGCCCCTCGGGGCAAGCGCAAGGCACGCTCCCCGCGCGCGATCTTGCCTGCCGCAGCGAGCCATGTCCTCGCCTGGGTCAAGTCAGGCCCATGCGCCTCGGACGGGAGGTCCTCGGAATAGAGCGTGACCGCGTCCGTCGTCGTGTCATGCAATGCACCGAGGAAAAGGGTGTCGCTCGGGATCTCGATGCCTTGCGGAACGAGGCCAGCGCGAACCTCCGGCTCGTTTAGCAAGGCGGCCAGCAGCCGCGCATTGACCTCTCCGGAATAGCCGCCGCAGGCGCCGCAATGAAGTGCGCTGGCATGGGGGTTGTTGACGACGTTTGCGCCATGTCCGGCCAACACTACGAGCCTTGCGAAGTTGGTCGTGAGCGACATGGCCCGCAGCACCGTCTCTGCGGCCGTCGTCCGCGTGGCGAGATCGAGGGCGGGATCGAGACGGGGGGCGGGATCGTTCGGCGTCGTGGTGGCGTGGAGCCCCAATGCATCGCTCACGAGCTTGCCGGCATAGACCGGTCCCGTCGCCTCAACGAAGGCGAAGGATGAGACGGCGGCCAGCTTGAACCGACCCCAGGCCCGCTTGGCGCGGGCCTTGAACCGCGCAGACTGATCTGCTGCAGCGTCCTGCGGCCCCCCCGAGCAGGTGGTCAGGCCGGGGTTCAGCAGGACAGGCAGCCGAAGTTCCTGCACGTCTGACGCAAAGCGGCGATGTGAGGCCGTAAGCCCGAAGAAGCCAGCGAACCCCAGCGTCTGGATATTTGGATTGACGAATTCCAGCGCCCGCCGGAACACTTCGGACCGCACATCGATGCAGAACGCGGCCTGGAGCATAGGTCGACTATCCGTCGCGACTGTCCCTGGCGCCGCGAGCGTTTCAGCCAAAGCCCGTTGCGCGGCGCGTTCAGACGCTTCCTGCAGGATGGCATCGACGACATGGTCGGCGGTGGGCGTGACAGGTGACGCATGCAAAGCGACGACAGCCTTCCACCGAACTCCAATCTGGTCCTCGTAACGGTCGAACAAGGCTGCTTCCCAGATCAGGCGGATGGCCAGAAAGTCGGTGATCGTGGCGTCCGCGCCGCCGCCGAGTTCTGCCTGCCAAAGCCGATAACGGGCATATTGCGCCCAGCCGCCGAGCGTCACGAGCATCTGGTGGAAGTAGGTTTCCGTGGCCTCGGGCAGGAGCGCGAGACGGCAAACCACGCCTGCAACTGCGTCTGGCGCACGTTCCGGAGCCTCCGAGACGCGGGTCGCAAAGCCTGCAAGCCCGACAATTTCGGGCGTCAGATCGTGGGTCGCGACGGCGCGCCAGGCGGCATAGGCGCCTTTCCCACGCGGGGCGGCCCAGGGCGCCTGTCCTTCGTCGAAATATCCTGCCGCCCAGGCGCCGAAGCGCTCGGAAATCAGCCCCGGCCAGTCAATCCCGGATACCTCAGCCGCGAGGTCCGCGACGGTCGGCGCCGCGCTGATCTTCGGCTTCGGGACCTGCGCAATGGATTTCAGAGCCGCGAGGTCTGAAGCAAGCAGCGCTGATGGGCCGCTTGCCAGAGCATCCAACAGATCGGCGTCGGTGATGGCTCCGCTGGCGATCCGCTCCTGATACCAGCTTCTCGGCATGGTGACGGGGGCTCCGGCGACCCGTTCCAGTCTGGCGCCAACCGTGGCGAGGCTTTCGCCGATCTGGCCGAGGAACGGATTGACCGCAACGCTTGACGCTAGTGGCCAGAGCGGTGGGATCGCCCGGGCGGCGCGATCGGCGGCGGCGTCCAGCTCCAGGCCATCACGACAGCTCGAAGTCTCTGCATTCGTCATTTTTCGTCCTCCGAGCTGATCAAATTGCATTGCGTAGCCGCCAGCCGCGCAGCAGCCGGTCGAACACCGCATTGGCGTAGAAACCGTTGGAAAGATGCACGCGCAGGCCCGCAGCGGCTGGGTGATAGGCCCAGAGCGGGAACATCGCCTGGACGATCGCCACCAAGCCAAAGCTGACAACCGCCAGCACGATCAGCGCCCATTGCAGCGGACCTGGCGGCGGCGCGGCAGGCAACACGCCGGAGGTCAGCCAGACGGCGAAGACTTGAAGCGCGAAATAGCTGACGGAGGTGGCGATGGCGTAGCCGATGGTGCGCTGGGTCAACGCTCTGGGCGCGGCGTCCGCCAAACCTTGGGCCAGCATGTAGGCGACGCCGAAGATCAGAATGGCGCCAAGCGCGATAGCCTGAGGGGACTTGTGCTGGAAGCCGAAACAGAACCCGACGACAGCATAGATCGCCAGCGCCAGCAGAAATGCGCGGCCTACCGCGCCGGCCTTAGGAATAGCCACGGGACCGGGCCTGCGATTGGCGGCGATCAAGTCCACCGCGCCGCCGGAGGCCAGGAAAGAATGGGCCTTGTAAAGCGAATGGGCCACGATGTGCAGCAAGGCCAGCGGAAAGAGTCCAAGCCCGCACTCCAGAATCATGAAGCCCATCTGGGCGACCGTCGACCAGGCCAGCGAGGTTTTCACGGCCGGCTGGGTCAGCATCACCAGTCCCGCGAATAGCGCGGTGAAGCCGCCGATCAGGACAAGGAACGCCAAGACGGCGGGGGCCAGCAACATCACATCTGCGAAGCGGATCAGCAGAAACCCGCCCGCGTTAATGACGCCCGCGTGCAGGAGGGCCGAGACGGGAGTCGGGGTTTCCATCACCTCGGTCAGCCAGCCATGCGTCGGAAACTGCGCGGACTTCAATAGTGCCGCCGCCGCCAAGAAGGCTGCGGCTCCGATCGCGAGACCGCCGCCACTTCCGCTGCGGGCTGCGCTCAAGATGGCCGCGATATCGGTCGTGCCATAGGCGAGCACCAACATCACAGCGCCGCTGATCAGCGCCGCGTCGCCCAGCCGCGCGGTCACAAATTTCTTGGCGGCCGCACGCCGCGCCGCGATCCGGTCCGGATAGAACAGCAGTAGCCGGTGCAGAAAGAAGCTCGTCGCGACCCAGGCCAGGACGAGCTGGACGAGGTTGCCCGACAACACCAGCAGGAGCACCGAAGCCAGCGTCATACAGAGCCAGCCGGTGAACGCGCCTTGCCGCGCCTCCCCGTCCAGATAGGTCGCAGCGTAACGCACCACGACCCAGCCGATAAACGAAACCAGAAGGAACATCACGGCGCTGACGGCATCAAGCCGGATGGACAGACCAACACCATAGAGCCCGATGAGGCGGCTATCCGCCGGCCCATGTATGATCAGCACGACAGCCGAGATCACGCCGACGGCCAGAGCAAGGAGCGCCGAGGCTTCGGCGATCCGAGACAGGACGCGGGGCCGGCGCCCGCAGCTGATAAGGCCGACGACGGCGATCAGAAGCAGCGCTGCGGGCGCCAGCAAGGGCAAGAGATCGATTGGCAATGGACTTCCCTTTGCGCGTTGTGCAGATCGCAAGCGGGAGTTAGCTGGTCCGGTGCGGCCCGGAAAATTCATTGTGCCGGTGTTTTCGTTCTGTTTTATAGAACGATATGGCCAACCTGAACTTCAACCACCTGCGCTATTTCTGGGCCGTCGCGCATGAAGGCAGCCTGACCCGGGCGGCCGAACGGCTGAATCTGTCGCAGTCGGCGCTTTCGGTTCAGATCCAGAAGCTCGAACGCCAGATGGGCCACACACTATTCGACCGCGTGGGCAAGCGGCTCGTCCTGACCGAGGCCGGCCAGATCGCGCTCGACTATGCCAACACCGTCTTCCAGGCGGGAGACGAGCTGATGAGCACCCTCGAGGGTAGGCCTCTGGCCAATCGACAGGTTCTGCGGGTGGGCGCGCTCACGACCCTGTCGCGCAACTTCCAGCTGGAGTTTCTGCGTCCTCTGGTCGGCCGCGCCGACGTGGAACTGATCGTGCGCTCCGGCACAACGCGCGACCTACTCGCCCAACTCGAAGCCCATGCCATCGATGTGGTCCTCTCCAACAGCGCCGCGCAACGCGACGCCCGGGCGCCGTTTCGAAATCACCTTCTCAATGAGCAGCCGGTCAGTCTGGTCGGCCGGCCGAGATCGGGGAAGCCGGCATTCCGCTTTCCGGAGGATCTACGCAGCGAGCCCATCCTTCTTCCGAGCCTGGACAGCGACATCAGGGTCGGCTTCGATCGCCTGCTGGATCTGGCGGGCGTTCGCCCCATCATCCTGGCCGAAGTCGATGACATGGCGATGCTGCGGCTGCTCGCCCGCGAGCGCGAAGGCGTGACGCTCGTGCCGCCTATCGTTGTGCGCGACGAGTTGGCATCCGGGGTGCTGGTCGAGCATTGCAGGATCCCGCAACTCACCGAGAGCTTCTACGCCATTATTCGGAACCGCCGGTTCCCCAATGAGCTCCTCGCGCAGTTGCTGACAAAATACGGCGGCACTGAGCCTCAGTTGCCTTCTGATCCTCGGCCACGCCTATCAAGGACATGCGAATGACGATCTCGGACAAGCCAATGAACGAAGAAAATCCGGCTCCCCCTGCGCGCCTGGCGCTTCGTCGCCCCGATGACTGGCATGTCCATCTTCGCGACGGCGCGATACTCGCCTCCGTCGTGAACTACACGGCCAGGCAGTTTGCGCGGGCCATTGTCATGCCCAATCTCAATCCGCCGGTCACGACTGTCGCGGCCGCGAAGGGCTATCGAGACCGCATCCTCGCCGCTGTTGAGCCGGGCCTGGCCTTCGAGCCGTTGATGACCTGCTACCTCACCGACACCATCGACGCTGGCGAAATCGAACGCGGCTTTGCAGATGGCGTATTCACCGCCTGCAAACTCTACCCTGCGCACGCCACCACCAATTCGGATCACGGCGTCACGGACATCCAAAAGATCCACCGCGTGCTTGATGTCATGCAGCGGATCGGCATGCCGTTGCTGATCCATGGCGAGGTGACAGATCGCCATGTCGACATTTTTGACCGTGAGGCTGTCTTCATCGACCGCATTCTAGCGAAGCTGATCACGGATTTTCCCGCACTCAAGGTGGTTTTCGAACACATCACGACGGCCGACGCCGTGACGTTCGTGGAAGCCTGTGGCCCAAACCTTGCGGCGACCATCACACCCCATCACCTGCGTATTAACCGCAACGCGATGTTTGAGGGCGGCATCCGCCCCCATCACTATTGCCTCCCTGTGGCGAAGCGAGAGTCGCACCGCCTCGCGCTGCGGCGGGCGGCAACATCAGGATCGCCGAAGTTCTTCCTGGGCACAGACTCCGCGCCGCACTCCATCACGCAAAAGGAATCAGCGTGCGGATGCGCCGGCATCTTCAACGCCCCGTTCGCGATCGAGAGTTACGCCATGACTTTCGAGGAGGAAGGGGTTCTGCATCGCCTTGAGGGGTTTGCATCGGAGCACGGACCGGCCTTCTATGGCCTTGCTCCAAACAGCGATAAAATCATTCTCGAACGTTGGCCGGTGAATGTGCCCGCCAAGCTTGTGGAAGCCTCCGAAGACTTCATCCCGTTTCATGCCGGCGAGACGCTCCCCTGGCGATTTGTCGGTCTTGCAAGGTCATAGTCCCTCTGGCGACCAAACCCGTAACCCCACTCGAGGCTGATCGTGGCGCAGCGTTCCCTGCGTCTGAATGTTATGATTTAACATCATGATGATGGGCAGCATGTCAGCCGTGCGGCGAATACCTATTCCGCTGGCGGCGGATTATCACCACCAAGCCGACGAGCGTGAGGCCGGCAAATAGTCCGCCGCTCAGAAACGTCGCTTGATACCCATAGGCCGACCAAAGTGCCCCGGCCAATGTGTTCGCCGCGAGCATGGTCACGCCGCCCGCAAGGTTGAAGAGACCGAACGCCGTTCCCCTCAGATGGGTCGGCGCCGTGTCGACGACGAGCGCCGCCAACAGGCCTTGGGTGAGGCCCATATGCAGGCCCCACAGGGCCACCCCAACTAGCACACTGGCGACATCGTCGCCCAGTGCCAGGAATAGATCTGCGAGCACCAGACAGACCAGGCCGGCAGCGAGGACCCGTCGCCGGTCGATCCGGTCGGACAGGCTTCCCGCCGGCGCGGCTGCGAGCGAGTAGACGACATTCATGACCACCATAACGACGGGGACAAGTGCAATCGGCAAACCGGCATCCTGTGCTCGAAGAACCAGGAAGGCTTCACTGAACCGGGACATTGTGAACACGACGCCCAAGGCGACCACGCCCCAGAACGCCGGCCCAATACCCCTCACCTCGGCCCACCGAATGGGCGGCCGCGCTGCGCCGTGTGCGCCAGCGGAAGTTCTCAGCTCTTTAACGCCGAACACCAGCAACAGAACCGCAACGATGGCCGGGACGACTGCCCACGCAAAGACTGCGCGAATATTCCCGGCGAGCACCAGCATGAGCGCCATCGCCACCAGCGGGCCCGTAAACGCGCCGATGGTGTCGAGCGACTGGCGAACGCCAAAGGCGGCGCCGCGAACGGAAGGAGGCGACAGATCGGCGACGAGCGCATCGCGGGGCGCGCCCCGTACGCCCTTGCCGATCCGGTCTGCGAAACGGGCGCCGAACACCTCCAGCAGGGTCGCTGCCAAGGGAAAGATGGGCTTGCTCAGTGCTCCGAGGCCGTAGCCTATGACGGCCAGAAGCTTGCGCTTACCGAGCCGGTCGCTCAGCCAACCGGAGAAGATTTTGGTGATCGAAGCCGTGGCCTCGGCGACGCCTTCAATGACACCGACCAGAGCAACGCTGGCGCCCAGGGTTCCGACGAGGAACACCGGCAGCAGGCTGTGGATCATCTCTGAAGAGATATCCATGAACATCGACACCAGGCCGAGCGCCCAGACCCCTCTTGGAACAGCCGAGATGCCGGAGCGCCAGGATGCCTTGGTCTTGTCAGTTTCCATCGGCGGCTCGAAAGGCGGCGCCTTGCGAAAGCATGAGGCCCTGGGCCAGCAGCATGGTTACGCGCAATCCCGGCCGTGCGTCTTCAAGCAGCAGCCGCCCGCCGTGCAGACGAGCCACGCCGGCGGCGATCGCCAAGCCAAGACCCGTGCCCGGCGCTGCGCGGGCAGGATCTAGCCGGGAGAACGGGCGGACCGCCACCTCGAACATCTCGGGTGGGATACCGGGTCCGTCATCCTCGACGCTGAGTCGGATCCCTTCCCGCTTCTCAACGAGGCGCACCTGCACTGCGGCGCCCGCGCGGGAATGCTTCAAGACGTTCTCCAGCAGATTGGCCAACGCCTGAGTGAGGAGGTCGGCGTCACCCTCGACGACCAAGGACCCCGCGACCTGGACGAGCAGAGTCCGTCCCGACGCCTCCAACTCGGCTCGGTACGCGTCGGCCACACGATCGGTCAGATCCGCCAGGTCGACGGTCGCGAAACGCGCCCGCGCCGCGCCGGCGTCAATCTCCGCCAGGCGAAGCATCGCGTCGAACATCCGCATGGCCCTGTCGATGCCGTCTTTGGCCGACTGAAGGGCGGCGTTTCGGAGTTCTGGCGTCGCGGCAGTCGTGGCCGTGTCGAGCCGCTGGCGGACATGCGACAAGGGGGTTCGAAGATCATGGGCGACATCGGCAGAAACCCGGCGCACGGCGGCCACCAGGACGTCGATGCGATCGAGCATCTGATTGACGCCCGTGGCTAGCTGACCAATGTCATCGCCTTCAGGTCTCGCGTCGGATGCACGGGCCGCCAGGTTGCCGTCGGCGACAGCGCGCACAGTGCGAACCAGGGCGTTCATGCGTTCAAGCGCTCGGTGTGTCAGATAGAGCCCTGCCGCCAGCCCCAGGGCCAATGCCAAACCGCCCCACAACAGCAGGGTCCGAAAGAGCGTATCACGAAGCGCTTCGGCTCTCCCAAGGCCCTCTCCGACCGTGAGCCGCGCACCATCCGGCAGGCGCTGGGTCAGGATAAGAAGGCGGTCCTTGCCCTCAAGTCCGGGCGCGGATCCATCAAAGTCGAGGCGCCTCCAACCCTCCTTGGGTCCCAGGTCGGTCAAGTCGCCCGCGACATGACGGCCGGTGGAATCAACCAGACGGTATTCCAGCGCGCCGGGTCGTTCTGCACGCGCCATCACTGCGTCGCCGGCGGCCTTCAGACCCTCTGCCTGGATCTCAAGCGTGACGGCGTGGACCTCCAGGGCTATGCGATCATGGGCTTCGCGCTCGGCCGCGCCTCGGGTCGCGATCCAGCCTCCGCTTACCGCACCGATGATTGCAGCGGCCAGTAGTGCGGCGTGGATGAGGGAAATCCGAAAGCTGGTCGAGCGCCAGAGCTGGCTAAGGCGCGCGAGCGGCATAGCCTTCTCCTCGCACGGTGTGGATCAGCATCGGGCTTCCCGCGCGATCGATCTTGGCCCGAAGGCGGCTGACGTGGCTTTCCACCAGGCTGGTGCCCGGATCGAAGCGAATTTTCCAAACGCCTTCCAGCAGCATGATGCGGGTGACCACATTGGGCGTCTGCAGCATCAAGGCTTCGAGCAGTTGGAACTCACGATGCTGCAGGTCAATCATCTCACCGGCCCGCCGGACCTCCCGCGTCAGACGGTCGAGCGTCAAATCGGCAATGGACAACCGGGTGGGCGAACCGGATGCGCTTCTGCGGCCAAGGGCGTCAACGCGCGCGATCAGTTCCGGCATCGAGAACGGCTTGACCAGATAATCGTCGCCCCCCCCTTCCAGGCCAGCGACCCGATCCTCGACCGAGCCCAGCGCCGTCAGGATCAAAATGGGCTTTCCAATTCCGGCGTCGCGCAGGGCCCTGGCGACCGACAGCCCGTCCAGGCTGGGAAGCATCCGATCGATGATCATCACGTCGAAGCCACCGGCCATCGCCGTGGCCAGCCCGGCCTGGCCGTCCATTACCGTCTCGACGGCGTGGCCACGCAGGCTGAGGCCCTCGAAGACGAAGGCGGCCGTCTCAGCATCATCCTCGATCAGCAGCAGGCGCATCGCGTGATCTCTCGTGGGTTGGTCCCCGCGGATAACGATAGGCGAGAACGAGCGCCGGGAGCAGCAGCAGGCTCATCAGGGTCGAAGTGATTAATCCGCCGAGGATCACCGCAGCCATGGGACCCTGCACCTCGCGTCCGGATTGGCCCGCCTCGAGCGCTAAGGGCGCCAGGCCAAGTCCAGTGACCAAGGCGGTCATCAGGATTGGTGTCACGCGTTCCTGGGTCGCGCGCAGAACCGTCGCCAATCCCCAGAGCTGGCCCTCTTCGCTCACCAGGTGATCGACGTGAGAGATAAGGAGAATGGCATTGCGGGCGGCGATTCCGAACAGCGTGACGAAACCGACCAAAGCACCCAGCGAGAGCACGCCGCCGGTCAAGGCCACGGCGGCGACGCCGCCAGCCAGCGCAAACGGTGTCCCCGCAAGGATCAATCCGGCGGGCCGACCGCCGCCGAAGGCCAGCACAAGGAGCGCGGTGATGCCGATCGACGCTGCGGCGACATTGACCAGGATCTGGCGGGCCGCCGCAGCCTGGCCTTGGGCCACGCCGGTGTATTCGAGGAAGACACCCGGCGGCAGGGTGACGGTGCGCGCGACCTGGGCGCGCGCGTCGCGCACAAAGCCGGAGACATCGGCCTGGGTCGGGTTGGCGGTAACCACCTGCCGGCGTTGACCGCCGTCGTGATTGATGACGGTGCGTCCTTCGCCCAGGCGAATGGTGGCGACATCCGACAACGGGGCCGTCGCACCATCCGCCGTGCGCACCAGCAAGGCTCCGACGCCTTCCGGATCACGCTGCAACTCCGGTGGGAGGACGATGGCCACCTCGGTGATGCGATCGGCGCCGGTGACTTGCGCCACGGTGCGGCCCTGGAAGGCCGTTTCGATGGCGTCATAGGCATCGGTCGGAGCCACGCCGCGAAGCGCCATGCGATCCGGGTCGAGGACGATCTTCAGGGTCGGGGCGCCGGGCTGGGCCTTCACCTGGACGTCTGCCGCGCCGGGAACCGATTGCAGGGCGCGAGCCACATCGGCGGCGACCCGATCGAGAACGTCGAGGTCGGGTCCATAGACATTGACCGCAACCTTCGCCGTCTCCCCGGACAGGGATTCGCTGATGCGGTCGCCCAGGAAGGTCAGGGCCTCGCTCTGGACGCCGGGATATTGCGCCAGAACCTCTCGGATGCGCGCCAGAACCCGGTCCTCGCCGGCTCCGCCGAGGGGACGTAGCTCAACATGGAACTCGCTGCGGTGCGGGGGAAAGGTGTCCTCTCCAGCCTCGGCGCGGCCGATCTGCTGTTCGACCGTCGCCACCTCGGGGATCGCCAACAAGTCCTTGGTGATGCGAGCGCCAAGGTCGCGCATCCATCCCATCGACGCGCCGGCGGGCCCGTTGACCTGCAGCACGTAGTGCCGCTCGCGAAACGTGGGCAGCAGTTCAGAGCCAAAGACCAAAAAGGCTCCTAACGCCAGAACCCCGACTAGCGCGGCGCCGGCCACGACCAGGCGGGGTCGTGCGCAGATCGGCTCCAGGACCCGAGCGTGAAGGCTCTTCAGTTTTCTTAGGTAACCCGGTTCGCCATGCAGCCGGACGCGACGCAGGAGCAGCAGCGACAGCGCGGGCGTCACGGTGATGGCCACCGCCAGGGAGGCCAGGGTCGCCAACAGGAACGCGAAGGCAAGTGGCCCGAAAAACGCGCCCTGCAGGCCGGTCAGGAAGAGGATGGGTGCGATGGTCAGCGCCAGGACATAGGTCGCATAGACGACTGGAGCTCGCACCTCGACCGATGCCGCCTCGATAATCCCTACCCTGTCGGACTCCGAACGGTCCTCGCGAAGGCGGCGCACGATGTTCTCAACCCCGACGATGGCGTCGTCGATGACCACGCCGAGCGCCACGGCCAGACCGCCCAAGGTCATGGTGTTGATGGTCTGACCCATCCGGTCGAGCACGATCAGCGCGGCGAGAAGTGAAAGGGGGATGGAGACAAACGCGATGAATGCGACCCTCAGATCTCGCAGGAAGACCAACAGGATCAGGCCGATCATGCCCGCCCCGATCAGCAAATCGGTGCGGATGCCGCGCAGCGCAGAGTCGATGAAGTTCGCTGGCCTGTGGAGGCTGGGGTAGATCTTGACGCCCTGCGCCTCCAGGGCGGGTCGCAGCTCGGCCAGCGTCGCCTCCGCAGCGCGCGTCGCGTCGAGCGTGTTGGCCCCATACTGGCTCGAAAGCGCGATCAGCACGCCGCCCCGCCCCATAATCAAGGCGTCGCCAAACTTCGGCGCCGGGGCTTCCACGACATCAGCGACATCGCCCAATCTCACCGGCAGGCCCGAGGCGGCGGGCAGAAGTGCGCCTGAAAGGGACTTGGCCGTGACCGCCCCGTTGGTGGGTTCGACCAGGATGCGCTGGCTGGGTGTTTCGGCGAACCCGCCGCCGCGGACCAGGGTGCTGGCCTGGACGGCGGTCGCGACTTCGGAGAGCGCGATGTTTCGGGCGATCAGATCGGTCGGCCGCACGCGGACCTCCAACCGACGTTGGTCGCCGCCGAAGATCGTGGCTCGGGCGACCCCAGGTGTGGCTAGCATCCGTGGCCGCACGGTCCACTGGACGAGGTCTCGCAAGGCCATCGGGCTCAACCGGTCGCTGGTGAAGCCGATCTTCAGGAGATCCATGGTCGAGGAGGTAAGCGGGCTGAGCTTGGGGGCGGAGACGCCGGCCGGCAGGCGACCCGCCGCCTCGCTCAAGGCTTCCGCAACGACCTGGCGTGCGCGAAACGGATCGCTGCCCTCGACGAAGATGACGGTGATCACGGACAGGCCCTGGATGGATTCCGAGCGGACCGCAGCGACGCCGTTTGCGCCGTTGATGACGGTCTCCAGCGGCCGGGTGACCAGGGCCTCGACCTGTTCGGGGGTGAGGCCGGTCGCCTCGGTCTGGACGCTCGCCTGGGGCGGGACGAACTCCGGAAAGACATCATAGCGCGCCGAGACGACGGTCGCGCCGCCGAACCCGAGCAACAGCAAGGCGCACAGCAGCACGATGCCGGGATGGCGCAGGCAGACCCTGACAATGAGCGAAAGCATTGGCTAGTCTTTCTCGCCGGGCTGCTCGCCGCCGCGTTCGATGGCGAGCAGTGTTCCCGCGCCGCCGCCCACCGCGACCACGTCGCCGGGGGAAAAGCCCGTTGTGACGAACCAGCCGCTCTCGATCGGACGGGCGTCCACCAGCTCACGCCGGACAAACACACCCGGGGCCGTGCGACGGTAGGCCCATACGGCATTGCGCCATCGCACCAGGGCTTCCCGAGGAACGACGACCCCGGGCTCTGTGGAAGACTGTTCCAGGCTCGCGGCCAGCACGCGCCCGACTGTGGCGGACCGTGCCATCGGACCGCGGACGATGGCCAGCAGGCCGGCGCTTTGCAGCCGGGGGTCCGCCGCCGCCGCCGGACCGAGCACACTGACGGAAGCGGTGATGCCGCCGTCGGCGACGATCACCCGCGAGCCGTCCCTCGACGATGCGCCGGGGACATCGATCCGCACCAGGGCAGCCTTTCCGGCCGAGATCTCGCCCAGCAGCCTTTGACGGGCGGCCAGATCCAGTCGCGCCAGCCCCGCGCCGAATTCGAGTCCGACGCGGCGTTCGGCGAGATCTGTCCGCGCCGCATCGGCGCCGGCCTGGGCGCGGGCGGCTTCTACCGCCCGCGCCGACGCGCTCTGATCCTGTGCGGCCAGAGCGACAAGGCGGCGCGCCTCGGCCTTGGAGGCAACGGCGGCCGCGCGCGCTGTGGCAATTTCAGCATTGATCGCGGCGAGGGTGCTGACATCCAGTCCTCGCGCGAAACCCTGCTTGATCTGTGGCGCGCCTCCGGCCGCTAAGGGCGCCACGCGCAAGCCCGCCCGCCCCTGTTGCGCGGCGCTGAGCCGAACTTCGCCATCGACGAGGGTGGCCAGGGACGCGGTCCCCCCAACTCCTTCCTCCACCGAGGCGCTTGGCGCCGTGCGATGCGCCGAAGCGCCGAAAATCGCCAGCGCTGCCGTCGCGGCGCCTACGGCAGCCCAGCCGGCGGCGGTGTAACGGCTCATGGGCGGCTCCTCGAGGCGGTGTTCACGATCATCGTCTCGGGTCCTTCCAAGGGTCCGCGAAGAGCGTCTTCAAGACTGGCGTCGGCGGCATGCACACGGGCCAGAGCGTCAAGTTCGGAGATGCGGGCGAGAAGGGCGCCGGCCTGAGCGGCGGCCCAATCCGTGCGGTCGATGGCCCCCTGCGCCAATTCGCGATCTGCCTGGGCGGCAAGGCGGGCCGCAGCGACGAGTTCGACCCGCCTCACGCGAGTGAGCGCCTCGCGCGCGGCGTGGGTCTCGGCCAATCCCGCGTCGATGGCCGCCTGCGATGTGGACACAACGGCCTCCAGCTTCCGTCCGGCTTCTGTCCGCTTGGCCTGCGCGGTCGCGATGGCGCCGCGATTGAGGTCGAGGGGCGGCAATACCAGACCAACGGACACTGGGATTTTCACCAGACCGCGCTCCCAAGTGTAGCCGGGCGCAATACTGATCGCCGGGTATTGGCGTGCGACCTCCGCGCGAAGGTCGGCTTCGGCCTGATCATAGGCGGCTACCGCCTTGAGCACGTCAGCCCGGGACAGGATCGCCCCGACGCGAGAATCGTCCGTCACCCGCGCGCCGGGATCATCAGTTGGCTCATCGAAACCCGCCCAGGTTAGGGCGAGCCCGTTCAGGGCCTCGAATGGTACGCCCAAAGCGGCGGCAAGTGACTTGATGGCGGCGCGAGCATTGCTGTTGGCGTCGGCGGCGCGACGAACGGCGTCGGCCCCATCAGCGCGGACGCGCTCCAGTTCGGCGCGCGACGCTTCCCCCGCGTTGACCCGATTCTCCATCGCCGCCAGCTGGCGCGCCCGCACCTGGGCTACGCGCTCGTAGGCGACGGCCTGGCGTTCCGCGATGAAGTAGTCGGCCAACGCCCGTCGGACGGCCATGCGGACCGACCAGATTCTGTCGGCCTGGTCGTAACGCGCGATATCGACGGCGAGATCGAAGCTGGTTAGCCGGGCCTGGCGGCGGGCGCCCAGGTCGAGGGGGACGTCGAGCGCCCCACCGAGCAGCCAGGGGGAACTTTCGGCCGCGCTGCGGGCGTACTCGGCGCTCAGCGTGAACGTCGCGGCCGGGCCGACGCGAGACGCCTTGGCCGCTGCCAGGGCGCTGTCGACGCCCGCGCTCGAGGCGGCGATGTCAGGGTTATTGAGCAGCGCGCTCGCGAAGAGCGCCAGACGATCCAGGCGGGGGCCGCTCCAGGTCGCGTCGGGAGCGATTGACGCCACCTTGTCGCGAACCTGCCCCAGATTCAGAGTTCGGGTCCGAGCCTCCACAGCCAAGGCCGACGGCTCCACCGGCGCGGGCGCGTAGCTCACGCAGGCTGATAGAGACAGGGCGCTGAGCAGGACAATGAGAGTCGACTTCACGGAACGAGCGCCCCCGCGACGGGCGGTCGCTGGTCCGCTTATGGCTTCGGTCGGTCACGCCTGCACCTTGTCGATTCCCAAGAAAGACTGGGCGCTAAGCCCGGGGAAGCCGGAGGTTCGCCACCGTTCGGCCATCCTACTACGTGAACGCTATGGTCCCTCCCCTCGCGCCGTGACGCTCGAGGGCCAGGAGCGGGCAGGACTGTATAAAACGCACTGAACGCACTCTGTTATAAAAAAGTGCTTGAGCTAGACTTCCTTGGGTCTCACGCGGGCGCCGGCATCCGGAGCCCCCACCCATGAATCCGATCCGAAATGTCTCGTCCGCGCCGCTTCGTTTCGGTCGCGCCGCCCATTCCGTGATGCTCGCCGCCAGTGTCGGCCTGTTTCTGGCCACCCCAGCGGGGGTGGCTGGCGGCGGCACCGCCATGCCATGGGAGGGCCCGCTCACCACGGTGATGCAATCGCCCTGCGGTCCCGTCGCCAAGGCTGTCGGCATCATCGCCATCGCCTTCACCGCCACGACCTTCGTCAGCACCTTCTTCAACCTCACCGCCGGGGCGGCGTTCTGAGGTGGCGCAGTCGGAAATCGAGGGTTTGGAGATCGCCTTCCACAGCTCCCTTTCTGAGCCGGTGACGATCGCGGGCGTTCCGCAAATGATCGCTGTGCTGAACGGCACTTTGACGGCCGTCCTGGCGCTGGGCCTCCAGGTTCCCCTAATCGGCATCCCGATCGGCCTGGCCATCCACGGAGCCTGCCACTGGCTCAACAAGCGCGACCCCTACTTCTTCGACGCCCTCGGGCGGCACATCCGCCAACGGCCCTACCTGGACGCCTGACGACGGGCGCGCCCTTCGTCGGCGCGCGACCGAACCCTATCCAGCGCATCTCCACCAAGCGACACTACGTTAAGGCGCCGGAGACCCCGGCCTAATCTTGACGCCTTCCTGACGGACGACGATTTTCAGGGGGACCTCCTGCCGCGCCTGGGCGGCGGCTATGTGCGAACCACCTCGGTGCGCGCCTATCCGGCGACCTCCTCGCCGGGCTTGCTGGACCGCCTGAACGAGCTGGGCAAAACGACCGCTGGGTGTGCCGCTTCCTGCCACTCGACAAGGAAGACGCCCTCAAGGCGGTGACCACAGTCCGCAAACGCTGGTTCACCAAGCGCAAGGGCGTCATGGCGCTGCTGAAGGAGGCCATCACCCGGGAGCCCTCGGTCCTGGAGGATCCCGACGCCGCGGCCAAGTCGATGGACGCCGATGCGGCGTTGGCCATCCTCGGTGGCGACTACGCCTCGATCGGCTATTTCACGCCGACGGTGACCTTGATGGACACCGATCCCGACCGGCTGGCCGACCGGGTTCGCGAGGTCGAAAGCGCCATCAACCGGGTGGGCTCGGTCTGCAAGGCCGAGGACGCCAACGCCGTCGAGGCCTGGATCGGCAGCCTGCCCGGCCAGGCCAACGCCGATCTGCGCCGGCCCCTCGTCTCGTCGCTGAACCTTTGCGACATGA
>JACMOF010000231.1 GCA_014378155.1 Caulobacter sp.
GAATGATGGCGTGGCCAATCGACCGGCCCTGGCCACGTCGCAGACGCTCCAGCGCCTGCTCCTGGACCGGCGTCGGGAAGCGCTGCAGGGCCTCGCGCGCCGGGCGGCCGATATCCCGAAAGAAGCGCGTCTCGTCGGGCGGCCGGGTGGTGACACGAAGATCCCGCTGGCCCAGCTCCTGCGCCCGTCGCCGTGCGCTGATCGACCGGCTGGCCAACAGGGTCCGGTTGTCCATCCGCTTGATTCTCCGCTCCAGCGTGCGCCGTTGCCGAACAATGTCGGCAGCGGCTTCCAGGTCCGGCTGCCGGCGCGCCGCGACGAACGCCTGGCCCTTGGGCGACCGGACCCAATCCTGGCGGACTTGCAGACCCATCTCGGCCCGGCGATAGGCCTTGCGGGCGCGTCCGATGGCGTTCAGTTCGGCGTGTTTCGCCCAGATCATCCGCGCCGGATTTCGGACCCAGGCCACCAGTTCCAGGCGCCGCGAACCGGTCTTCTTCACCCGCTCCTCGGTCTGCAGAAGGTGAGCCTTCGCCCGCGCCTTGGCGGTCGCAGCCTCCGCCGTCAGATCGCGTTCGACCCGGCCGGCGCTCGGGATTTTCGGCGCGGAAAGGGCCTCGCGTTCGGCCGCCCACGCCGTCCTCTGGGTGACCATCTTGCCTAGAACCTGCTCGGCTTCGACGACCAGCTTCGGGACCGCGACTTCGATCTCCGGAGCGGTCTTGGCGATGCGGTCGGCGGTCGCCTGATAGTCACGTCGAAGGTCGCGCGCTTTGTCGTTGCGGGCCCGGACATCGCGGTTCAGTTCGCCACGCTCAGAGGCGATATCTTTTCGCTCCAGCGCCGTGGCCGCCGGCCCCAGATGCACGGTCGGGGCGCGGTCAACGCCGCGCGCCGCCAGACTCAAATGCGAGACCTGCGGGGCGTCCGGACCAAGGTGATGACGCAGGTGTCGGTTCTGAATTTCAGACCACGAGGCGCGCAGCTGCGGAATGAAACTGGCGTGGTTCCAGTCGCGGTTCTTGCCCGCGAAGCCAGCGCGATCGACACGGCGGGTCGTGACCATGATGTGGGCGTGGAAATTACGCTGATCACCCTCCTTGCCGGGTCGGTGCATGGCGACGTCGGCGATCATTCCTTTGGCAACCAGGTGCTCCTGCACAAAGGCGCGGACCAAGTCCCGGCGCTGCTCAAAATCAAGTTCGTGCGGAAGCGCCAGGAGGACCTCCTGGGCGGGCACGGCGTCCTTGCGGCGCTCTGCAGCCTCAACGGCGTTCCATAGGGCTGCGCGGTCCCTGTAGGCCTCGGGCGCGTCATCCGGCGCCATGATCTCGGCGTGCTCGATCCCGTCCTTGTTCGAGAAGTCGAACTCCATGGCCAGGCGGTCATCGGTCAGCGCCTGGCCTGACCGGTACGCCGCCGCGGCCACGGCCGAGCGGCCAAGACCGCGCTGGATGGTCTGCACCTGACACAGGAACGACGCCACTGAACTGCCCTCCCCTGCCGGCGTGAGCCGGCGGGATCGCTAAGGGCTCAGCCCTTGGCTCAAACCCCAGGCCGTCGCAGGCCGTGCGGGGGTTTGAGGGTGTCGGGCGGAGCCTGACCGCATCGTTGGGTGGGCGTAGCCCAACCAATGAGGATATGCGCCATTGTCTGCAACACCTCTGCCACCACCATGGACCATCAGGCGCTATTTTGATAGAAAAAGTGCATCACGCTCTTTTTTGTCATCAAGGGTGCCTGTCATGATCGCGGTCGATAAGCGCAAGCGGAACACCCGTCCCTCCAAATATCGACCCCGCAGCGAGACCCAGAAGCAGAAGCGCAAGGACCTCTGGGCCGCCCGTGAAGCTGATCGCAAACTGGGGCGCCGGATCAGCGATGAAGACGCGCTGAAACTTCGACTGGAGGAGCTTGAGGCGGCCTTGCGGGACATGGGCCGCACGGGAATCCACAACAAGCGCCACACCATTCCGCTCGAAGATATCGCGGACGATGGCCAGCGTTTCGCCGTGCTGAAAGCCCGGGTCGAACGCCTCGAAGCACTGTGGGCGATCAACCAGAGAAAGCGCGAAACCCGGGGCAAGATCATCCTCGGCGGCGCCCTTTTGGCGGAGGCGGCCGACGAAGCTTGGCAGGAGGGCGAGGCCGACCTTCTGCATCGGCTGGTCGACATCCTAGACCGGCGGGTGGAGAGCGTCAGGGACCGTCTGACGGTGCGCGAACTGCTCGGAAACGTGCCCCTTCCGCTTCGCCAGGGCGGCGACCCCAGCGAGGATCTACTGGACGCGCTGGAAGCCGTGGGCGGCGAAGCGCCCGACTTCGATGCGATGGCGCAGGCAGCACTGGCGGACGATGACGACCGCCTTACGCCGAGCGAGATGGACTAGGACTATGCCGACCTCGACGCCACCTGGCGCCAGCCGGCCTAACGGCGGCGATCGCTCGGGCGGCCGTCGGAAAGCACGGACATCGCCCGCGAGGGATCGACCGGCTGATCGCTATTCGGGTCCGCTGGCGGCGCCTGGAAATCAGCCCCCGAAGAGACCGCCGTAAGGACCGCGACGGGGCCTTCCACGGGCTCCGGCGGTAGCGTGGCAGGTCCGGGAAACGCCCGGTTCTCGCCTACGAAGATGCCGTCGTTCGGGGCGCTCAAAGCGATCCCGGAGCCGGCCGACGAGGGCCTGGCCGAGCTCGAACGCCCTCCCCTGCTCCCCTCCCCTTTGGCGGCGCCTCCACGGCCCGCTTCCACATAGAAGGTGTGGGCGCCAATCACCGCGGAGGATGGAGCGCCGCCAAAGTTCGTCAGGCCGGGCGACACCGCGCCGACCGCCTCCCGGGCCGCGACGATTCGGGCGTTCTGGAAGAACCGCGCGCCATTCGTCAGGTCCGGCAAACGGCCCTCGATCGCCAGGTTGATGATGGTGTTGACCCGAGCCCGCTGGGCC
>JACMOF010000232.1 GCA_014378155.1 Caulobacter sp.
CTGAGCGAGGCGGGCTTCGACGTGTTGGTGTGCCGCGACGGGCAGCAGGCGCTGGAGGCCATGGACGCCTTCGATCCCGACCTGCTGATCACCGACTTCTTCATGCCCCGCATGAACGGCGGCGAGCTGATCAAGGCCACCCGCCGTCGTCGCGGCGCGCGCACGGCCGTGCTGCTGGCCTCGGGCCGCGAAGAGCATTCGATGCAAGCCGACGAGCGCGGCGACGCCCGCCTGGAAAAGCCGATCACCCCCGGCCGCCTGCTGAGCGCGGTGCGGGCGCTGGAAGAGCGCTTCGTCGGCGGCGCGCTTGCCGCGTAAAGTCCGCAGCCAGGCGGCCTCGATCCCTCAATCCTTTGGGCACAGCCCCTTGGGCGTCCAGTCCGAGGTGAGGGTCGTCGGCGGACTGCCTTCGCCATGCAAGATCAGGGCGAAGCCCTGCCGCGTTTCTCGGCCAATCGCCATCAGCAGCATGGGCGGGCCACGCGGCACCATCAGCGAGTGGCCTTCGCCTCGGGCGACCTGAACGCCGGCGGGCGTTTCCAGACAGCTTGCGCCACGGATCGCATAGAAGGCTTCGGGTCCGGAATGCACATGCACCGGCGCGGTCATGCCAGGCGCGAAGGTCGATTTCAGATATTCGGCGCTAAGCTCGCCCGGGGCCGCCTCGATCGGCAGCGGGCCGATGTCGGCCAGATGGCGTCCGCCCTCGCGTTCAAGGCCCTTGCCCCCCACATCGAAGAGCCAGACCCGGCCAAAGGCCTGAACGACGGCGCCGTGCGGCGGCCTGACGCGTTCGGCGGCGGGCAGGTCGGCGAAGGTGTAGATGTTCCAATAGAGCGGCCCCAGCGGCGGCGTCCCCAGATCCTGGTGGGCGACGAGACAGGCCGGCCCCGGTGTCTCGCCGGCCTGCCCCTGACAGGTCCGCGAGGTGGCCTGGGCTTGGGCGGAAAGCGGTGAAAGCGCGAGAAGCGCGAAAACACCCAAGGAGACGGTCAGAGGTTTGGAGGTCCAATTCATGGTTCTCGTCTCGATGAACAGTGCGGTCAGTTTTGCCAAATCCAGCGCCTGACATCCAGCCATAGTTGTCCCCGCTACGCCGGCTTCAGACCTGTCAGCTAACGCGGGTCGGTCAGGGGCAGGAGGAGCCCGCTGCGTGGGCGGCCGTCAAAAAGGGAGCGAACCCGGTAGTCTCTGCAAAAGGCGACCTCGACAAGGCCGGCCTTAGGGGAGAAGTATCCTGCCTTTCGTCGTGGGAGCATGCCCGCGCGTCGCATTGGGGTCGTTTTTTGAAAACGCTGTTCCTTACCGCCTCCGCTCTCGCCCTGGTTCTGACGGGCGGCGCTTCCGCCCAGGACCGCGTGCCCGTCCAGGCGCCGCCCACCCCGCCGATCGCGGCCGCCCAGGATATCGCCTATCCCGGCGTGCTGAAACTGTCGGTCGACGCCACCGATCTGGACCGCAAGATCTTCCAGGTCCGCGAGACGATCCCGGTCGCAAAGCCAGGCCCGATGACCATCCTCTATCCGCAGTGGGTTCCCGGCGGCCACTCGCCCCGCAACGACCTGGACAAGCTTGCGGGCCTCGTCATCACAGCCAATGGCGCGAGCTTGCCCTGGACCCGCGACCCGGTCGCCGTCCACGCCTTCCATTTCGACGTGCCGGCCGGCGCGACCGAGATTCAGGTCAGCTTCCAGTTCCTCACCCCGGTGAAGGCCGATGTCGGCCGTATCCTGGTGACCGACGACATGCTGAACGTGCAGTGGCTGCAGCTGGGCTTCTACCCGGCCGGCTACTACATGCGCGGCATTCAGATCGAACCGACCGTCAAGCTGCCGGAAGGCTGGGGCTTCGGCACCGCGCTGGAGAAGGCCTCGGCCAGCGGCCAGACCACCACCTTCAAGACCACCACCTTCGAGACGCTGGTCGATTCGCCGATGTTCGCCGGCCGCTATTTCAAGCAGATCGACCTGGACCCGGGCGCGGCTACGCCGGTGCGGCTGAACATCGTCGCCGACAAGCCCGATCTGCTGGAGATCAAGCCGGAAGCCCTGCAGATCCATCGCAACCTCGTGCAGCAGGCCTACAGGCTGTACGGCGCGCACCACTATGACCACTACGACTTCCTGCTGGCCCTGACCGACAAGATGGGCGGCATTGGTCTGGAGCATCACCGCTCCAGCGAAAATGGCGTCACCCCCAAATACTTCACCGACTGGGAAAAGACCTATGTGGGCCGCGACCTGCTGGCCCACGAATACACCCACTCGTGGAACGGCAAGTTCCGCCGCGCCGCCGACCTCTATACCCCGACGCTGAACGAGCCGATGCGCGACAGCCTGATGTGGGTCTATGAGGGCCAGACCCAGTATTGGGGCAACGTACTGGCCGCCCGCTCGGGCCTGCAGACCAAGCAGCAAGGCCTGGACTCTCTGGCCATGACCGCCGCCCTCTATGACACTCGCGCCGGCCGCAACTGGCGCAATGTGGAAGACACCACCAACGACCCGATCATCGCCAATCGCAAGCCGGCCTCGTGGACCAGCTGGCAGCGCAGCGAGGACTATTATTCGGAAGGCCAGCTGGTCTGGCTCGACGCCGACACCCTGATCCGCGAGAAGACCGGCGGCAAGAAGTCGCTGGACGACTTTGCCAAGGCCTTTTTCGGCGTCGAGAACGGCTCCTACGTGCCGCTGACCTACGACTTCGACACCGTGGTCACGACGCTGAACGGCGTGGTTCCCTATGATTGGTCAAGCTTTCTGAAGACCCGCATCCAGGGGCTCTCGGCGCGCGCCCCGCTGGATGGCCTGACACGCGGCGGCTACAAGCTGGTCTATACCGACACGCCCACCGAGTTCTTCAAGGCGGCCGAAACGCGCGGCAAGGTCGTCAATCTCAGCTATTCGCTGGGCGTTACGGTCGGCGCGCTGGGCGTGCTGTCGGCCGTCAACTGGGACACCCCGGCCTTCAAGGCGGGCCTGACGGCCGGCGAGACCCTCGTGGCGGTCAACGGTACGGCCTATAGCGACGACGGCCTGAAGGACGCGGTCAAGGCCACGGCCAAGACCGGCGCGGCGCCGGTCGAGCTGCTGATCAAGGACGGCGAGCGCTATCGCACGGTGAAGATCGACTATGCCGGCGGCCTGAAGTATCCGCGCCTGGAACGCATCGAGGGCACGCCCGCGCGGCTGGATGATATCTACGCGGCGCGGAAGTAGGCTGATTTCGCCCCGGCTTTCATGCGAAGGTCGGGGCGTCTTTCCTTTTCGTCCCTGTCGCGAGTTTCCGATGAACCGTATCGCCGCCCTGGCCCTGGGCCTTTGCCTGTTGTCGAGCCCCGCCCTGGCGCGGCAGGCCTCGCCGCCGCCGCAACTGGTCAACGCGGTCGACACCGCCAAGACGCTGGCCGACGGTCAGGCGTTCATGGTGAAGAACGCCAAGGCGCCCGGCGTGATCACCACCGCCTCGGGCCTGCAATACAAGATCACGACCTCGGGTCCGAAGACCGGCCCGTCGCCCAAGCTCGGCGACATCATCAAGGTGCATTACGAAGGCAAGCTGCTGGACGGCACGGTGTTCGACAGCTCGTTCGAGCGCGGCAAGGCGGCGATCATGCCGTCGGACGGGCTCATCCCGGGCTGGATGGAGGCCCTGCCGCTGATGCATGTCGGCGATGAATGGACCCTGTGGATCCCGGCCAGCCTAGGCTACGGCGAACGCGAAGCCGGTCCGATCCCGGCCAACAGCGTGCTGGTGTTCCGGCTGCAGCTGATCGGCATGCTGGCGGTAGATTAGAAAAGGGGCTGGAGTGGCGGCGCACTTGCCCCCACCTGGCGACTGCGTCGCCTGTCCGCCCCCACAGGGGGCGGAGTTTCGCGCGACCTGAGCTCCGCCGCCTATGGGGGTGGACAGACGGCGAAGCCGTCAGGTGGAGGCAAGTCAGTGAGCCACCTAAATCCCCGCCCTTGATTTCATCAGCGGCTGGATTCGCGTCCCGAAGTTCTCCACCCCCGCAACGAAGTCGTCGAACACCAGCAGCACGCCGGCCGTGCCGTCGACGGCGGCGACCTCGTCGAGCATGCGGGCGACGCTCTCATACGACCCCACCAGGGTGCCCATGTTGAGGTTCACCGCCGATTCCGGGGCGGCCAGCTGGGCGGTATTGGTGGTGGAACCGGCGGCGGCGTTGGGGGCGGCCTGGTTGGTCAGCCAAGCCAGGGCCTCCTGGTCGGCGCCGGCGCGATAGGCCTGCCACTTGGCCATGGCGGCCTCGTCGGTCTCGTCGGCGATGATCATGAACAGGATGTAGGAGGCCACGTCGCGGCCGGTCTTGTCGGCGGCGGCCTTGAGGCGGTCATTGACCGAGCCGAAGGCGGTGGGGGTGTTGGTCCCCTTGCCCAGGGCGAAGCTGTAGTCGGCATACTTTGCGGTAAAGGCCAGGCCCTCGTTCGACGAGCCCGCGCAGATCAGCTTGGTGTCCTTCGGATGGGGGCTGACCCGGCAGTCGGTCATCTGGAAGTACTTGCCCTTGAAGTCCGACACCCCGGTCTCCAGCAGCTCGCGCAGCACCGTCGCGTATTCGGCCAGGTAGTTGTAGCGATCGGTATAGTGGCCCTCGCCCGGCCACAGGCCCATCTGGTCATATTCGGCCTTCTGCCAGCCGGTGACCAAGTTGATGCCGAACCGGCCCGGGGCGATCGAATCTATCGTGGAGGCCATGCGCGCCACGATGGCCGGCGGGATGGTCAGGGTGGCGGCGGTGGCGAAAATCTTGATCTTGCTGGTCACGGCCGCCAGGCCGGCCATCAGGGTGAAGCTCTCGAGATTGTGCTCCCAGAACTGGGTCTTGCCGCCAAAACCGCGCAGCTTGATCATCGAGAGGGCGAAGTCGAAGCCGTAGGTCTCCGCCTTCTGGACGATCTCCTTGTTGAGCTCGAACGTCGGCATGTACTGCGGAGCCGCTTCGGAGATCAGCCAGCCGTTGTTGCCGATCGGAATGAAGACGCCAATTTCCATATCAATTCCCCCTGCCTAAGCTTGATGTTGTGTTGAGCGATCACTCGCCCATTTTCCGTCTCCCCGGCGAAGGCCGGGGCCCAGAGCAAGCCGCGCGATATAGGAATCGCACGGCTTGCTCTAGACTTTTGTTTTCGCATCGCTTTTGCGGAAAACCGGTTGCCACTTTTCCGCGCGATGCTCTAGGTGAAACCCACGAGCCGCTCAGGATGAATCTGGGTCCCGGCCTTCGCCAGGAAGGCGGCTTGGGGCGTGCAAAAACACCTCACGCCCCCTCCAGAAAATCGACGAGCGTCGCGTTGAACGCCCCCGCCGCCGTCACCGTGAAGCCGTGGCCGCCCCAGGGCGCGATGTCGAGCGTGGCGTGGGGCAGGCGCTCGGCCAGGCGGCGCGAGCAGGACAGCGGCACCAGCATGTCGTCGGCGCTGGCGCTGACCAGCACGGGGCAGGCGATGCGCGGCAGGTCGGCGTCGATGTCGAAATCCAGGAGCGCCTGAATGCGGGCGCGCATCACGTCGGGATCCGGGAAGCCGTGGATATGGTGGACCTCCTCGGCCTCCAGCCGGGCGTGGTTGGCACTCAGCCAGTCGGCAGGATAGAGGAACAGCGGCTGGGCGTGCACATAGGCCGCGATCCCCGTGTTGTTCAGCAGGGCCAGGCGGGCGTCGAAACAGCGCTTGATGTGCGGGTCGGGCCGCGACCAGCCGTTGACCACCACCAGCTTGCCGATGCGGTCCGAGTGGGTCAGCGCCATGGCCAGGCCGGCATTGCCGCCCGCCGCGTGGCCGACCACGTGGGCGCGCTCCAGGCCGATGGCGTCCATGACCTTGACGATGTCCTCGCCCATCGCCGCCACGGTGTGCGGGTCGGTCAGGGTCCGCGCGCTGCGGCCCGTGCCGCGATGGTCGTAGAGCACCACGCAGAACCGCTCGAGCAGCGCGTCCATCTGCGGCGCCCAGAAGGCCCCGGAGCCGCCGAGCCCGGCCGACAGCATCACCGTCTGGCGATCGGCGGCCGTGCCGCCATGGACCTCGTGGTACAGGCCGTCGACGGTTCCGCTCCGCATCTAGGGCTTGCCGATGTGGGCGACGGTGGCGATCTCGACCAGGAAGTCGGGCCGCACCAGGCCGCACTGGATGCAATAGCGCGCGGGCTTCTCGCTGGGGAAGTACTCGGCATAGACCAGGTTGATGGCGGCGTAGTCGGCCCAGTCCTTCAGGAAGATGTGGTTCATGGTCACGTCCTCCATCGTGCCGCCGGCGGTTTCGATCACCGACTTGATGGTCTCCAGCACCTGCCGCGTCTGGGCCGAAGCGTCGCCGACATGGGCGACATTGTTGTCCTTGTCGAAGGCCAGGGTGCCCGAGACATAGACGATCCCGTCGGCCAGGGTTCCGGGCGAGAACGGGGCGATGGGCGTACCCGTGCCGGGCGGGGTGATGACGGTCTTGGGCATGTCTCTCTCCAGATTCTCAAAAGCGTGTCATCCCGGACAGGGCCCGCAGGCCCGCCGATCCGGGACCGCCGGAAGCGCCTGCGTTCACGCGTCGGTCCCGGATCTGCGCGCTACGCGCTTGTCCGGGATGACAACGGTTGTTGCTGCCCCACCGCCCCCTTGAAGTCCGCGGTCGTCGATACCCAGCCGAAGAACGTCTCGATGTTGTAGAGCGCCGCCTTCTGCACGAAGTCCGGGCCCGCTTGATGCGTGGCGTCCTCAAGCACCGTGCCGAAATATTCCAGGAAGAAGCCGTCCCTCAGCGTCGACTCGACGCAGACGTTCGTCGCGATCCCCACGAACACCAGATGACGGACGCCGCGCGAGCGCAGCACGCTGTCGAGCTGGGAATTGAAGAAGCCGCTGTAACGGGTCTTGTGCAGCTGGATGTCGCCGGGCTGGGGCTTGAGAGCGTCGACCAGCTCATAGTCCCAGCCGCCTCGGGCCAGCAGCTTGCCCTGCAGTTCGGGCCGGGCGCGCATGGTCTTGAGCGCGTTGGACTTGTGGAAGTTGGGCGAGCCCGGACCGCCGGCCTCGACATAGTCGCTGTCCCAGCCGTTCTGGAAATAGATCACCGGCATGCCCGCGCCGCGCGCCACGTCCAGCACGTCCTTGATCTTGTCGATCACGGCGGCCGCGCCGCTGATGTCGAAGCCCGCCAGGTCGAGATAGCCGCCCGGTGAAGCATAGGCGTTCTGCATGTCGATGACGATCACGGCCGTCTTGTCGACCGGCAGGGCGATCGGCTCGGGGCGAGCCGGCAGCATCAGGGTGTCGGGTGTCGTCATGCGCGCTCATTCCTGCGGTCAAGGATGGCCCTAGAAGTGAGCGACGCAGGTAAGACCATCGCGAGACGCGGCGCAATCGATCGATGATCGCCGAACGCCGAGTGCCCCATGGGGCGCCCAAGTCTTGGGCTAATTCAGAAATGGCTTACTCATTACCGACGCCCGTCTCAGGCGTTTCAGGCTTCGCGCCCGCCGGCGGCTTGGGTAGAGACAAGCTGAGCACGCAGACCAGGCCCGTGGGCCGATAGTCGAACCTGGCCTCGCCGCCCAGGTCGGACTTCAGGCTGGCGGCGATCAGGCGCGAGCCGAAGCCCGAACGGCTGGGGGCCGAGACGGTGGGACCGCCGCGCTCCTCCCAGTGCAGGGTGACATGATGGATGGCGCGCGGATCGGCGTGCCAGACGATCGTCACCGAGCCTTCGGGCGTCGAGAGCGCGCCATATTTAGCGGCGTTGGTGGCCAGTTCGTGGAACACCATCGACAGGGCCAGGGCGGCGTTGGGCGACAGGGCGACCGGCGGGCCGGCCAACACGGTCTGGCCCTCGTAGGGCTCCAGCGTCTGGTGCAGGATATCCTCCAGGTCGGCCCCTTCCCAGACGCTCTTGGTCAGCAGGTCGTGGGCCCTCGCCAAGGCCAGCAGGCGCTCGTTGAAGGCCGGCAGGCCGGGCACATCGGCCGGGCGCCCCAGGCTCTGGCGGGCCAGGGACTGGACGGTGGCCAGGGTGTTTTTCACCCGGTGGTTCAGCTCGTTGATCATCAGCCGCTGGCGCTGGTGGGCGCGATGCTCGTCGGCCTCGCGGGCCCGCAGCTGGGCGGCGGCGTCGTGCAGCGCGGCGCGCACCTCGGCGATCTCTTTCAGGCTGTCGGGGGCGGTCGACACCGTCTCGCCAGCCGCCACGGCCTTGGCGTCGATCACCAGGCCGCGCACCGCCACCGAGATATCGCGCGAGAACAGCGAGGCCACGGTCGCGCCGATGGCCAACAGCACCAGGCCCGCCAGGGTCAACAGAGCCACCGAAACCCAGTTGGCCCGATCCAACTCGGCGCGCGGCACGCCGATGATGAACGCCCAGCCGCTGGTCGGCGATCGGCTGAAGGCCGAGAGGGTGGGCGTGCCGTCCAGGGTCCGACTCAGGATCACGCCGTCATTGCCTCGGGCCAAGGCCGCTCGCATGCTGCCGCTGGCCTTGTGGCCCAGGAAGCGGTCCTGGTCGCGAGACCGCGACACCACCGAATGGCTTCGATCGACAATGGTCGCCACCCAGGTCGGCGGGATGTTCTGGGCGGCGAAGATCGACGAAAAGGCCTTGGGCGACTGGATGTAGGCCAGGTCTTGCAAATGGCCATCGACGATCACCGGCATGTCGATCGCCACGAAGGCTTGCCTGGGATCGGCGCTCAGGACCAGGTTCGAGACCGCGGTTCGGCCCGAGCGCACCGCCTCCCAGCGATAGGGCGGCGTCTTCGACGGGGGCAGGGCGGCGCCGGGCGGCGATTGGGTGGTGAGCAACTGGCGCTGGCCGTCGAGCAGCACGACCCAGCCATCGCCGCCTTGCACCGCCGCGCGGGCCTGGCGCTCGAAGGTCGGGAGGTCGCCGGCGATCAGGGCGGGCGAGACCGCCAGGGTCTGCAGGATACTCTGCCCCTGGCCGATCTGGCGGTCGGTGGCCAGGGCCAGGGCCCGGGTCGTGGCGACCAGTTGCCGCTCATCACGGGCGCGGCTGTCGGAATATTCGGCGCGCGCCAGCAGGGCCATGAAGACCATGGCCGGAACCACCAGGCTCAGGGCCATCAGCAGCAGGCGCCGCCGCACCGTGCTGGCCGCCGGCGGGCTGGCTTGGACTGTCTCTTTCGCCAAACGGACGCGCTCACCCTGCTGTATCCGCCGCCAACAGAGAATGCCGGCCGCGTCGGGTCAAGCGCTTCCGCGTCTTCGAGCGTCGCGCGAGCTTCACGGCAACCTTCGGCCGCGCTTGGAATTCATTTGCGTACCCACGGCGAAGATGTCGGGGATTTTGGGAGACATCACACCATGCGCATCGTCACCATCGCGGCCGACGCCGCCCTCGCCCTGCCCCCCCCCGCCTGCGAGAACAAGGCCGAGGAAGCCCAGAAGGCCGCCGCCGCCAGCGACGCCGCCGCCATGTCCAGCAAACA
>JACMOF010000233.1 GCA_014378155.1 Caulobacter sp.
CTGATCCAGTAGCCGCCGGAGGCCGCATAGGTGCCCATGCTGACCACCACGGGTTTGCCCGCCTTCCTGGCGGCCTTGACGGCGGCCAGGATCTGCTCCGACGCCGTATCCGATCCGCCGGGCGAGGAAACGCGGAAGACGGTCGCCTTGTCGTCCTTGTCCTCGGTCGCGGCGTAGAGGTCCTTGGCCACGTCGTCGGAATAGATCGTGCTCTCCCCGCCGAACGGCGAGCCGCCCGAGCCCGTGCCGGTCATGATCGCGCCTTCGGCGCCGACCACCGCGATGGTCGGACCGGTCTTGGCCGGCGGTCGCTTGCCGCGCGAGACATAGTCGTCGAAGTCCATCAGCTTGGCGCCCTTGCCGGCCTTGGCCAGCATGGCGTCCTGGATGTCCTTCACCTGGCCGACCTTGTCGATCAGGCCCTTGGCCTGGGCCTCCTGGGCGCTGTAAGGGCCCGCCTCGATGGTCTTGATCAGCATCGCGGGGTCCATCTTGCGATCCTGGGCGGCGGTGATCAGGGCGGTGTTATAGACCGACCCCATCCACGACAGCGTCGATTCCTGGTGGGCGGGCGTATAGTCGCTGTAGAGATAAGGATTGACCGCGTTCTTGTATTCGTAGCGCTGCTCGTAGTCGGCCTTGACGCCGTACTTGTCGAAAAAGCGCTTGAAGAACATTTCCTCGCTGGCCGCGCCGACCGCCTGCAGAGAGCTGTCAGGCTGCATCCAGAACTCGTTGGCCGCCGCGCCCAGCATGTAGGTCGAGGTGACCAGGCCCGAAGGATAGATCCCTTGGCTGTGGGCGAAGACCGGCTTCTTGCCGACCGTCTCGAAGTGCTTGAAGGCCCGGCGCAGCTCGTCGGCCGAGGCCGGGGCGATACCGCCCTCGGGCAGGCGCACCAGCACGCCCTTGACCTTGTCGTCGGTTTCAGCGCGGCGCAGGGTCTCGATGATCGACATCACCGACCGCCCGCCGCCGCCGCTGAAAGCCGCGAAGGGGCTCTGGGAGTCCTGGTCCGAAAGGCCCCCGCGCAGGTCGAGCTGCAGCACCGTTTGGGCCGGAACCGGGGCGGGGCGGGTCGCCGAGGCGGCCATGACAATCAGGAGGAAGGGGACGCCAACCAGGAACAACACCAGGCCGACGAAGACGCCGGCCACGGTCATGAGAAACTGCTTCATCGGACGTCCTGCTGCCTATTGTCGCCCAAGCTAGTAGCGACAGTTGCGGCGCGGTCAAATGAACAGCGCGCAACCTGGCCCCGGCGCACCTACAGACGTTCGCTCCGGAGGGGATAAGGATGCAGTTTTGGCGAATTTTCGGGAAAATGATGGTCGGAGTGGCAGGATTTGAACCTGCGACCCCTGCGTCCCGAACGCAGTGCTCTACCAGACTGAGCCACACTCCGACTTGGAGCGCGGCTTATAGAGGCGGCCCGACGCTCTCGCAAGCGACAAAAAACGCCCCGGAAAAAGAAGTTCAAAGCAACGTTGCATCCATCCGACTCCTGCGCTATCTCCACCGCCTCGCCGGGCCCTACGGGGTTTCGCCGTTCCTGCTGGGGAATGGTGTAATGGTAACACAGCGGTTTTTGGTACCGTCGTTCTAGGTTCGAGTCCTAGTTCCCCAGCCACTTCTCTTTCCTCCAAGATAAGCTTCCGCCTTTGGCGGCCTCCCGCAGGAGGTCGTTCCCGCGTCGTCCTGGAATTTTCCACAGCTTTTGCTTGAGCGTCTCGCATCCCCGCGGCTCGTCCCCGATGAACGGGCGGGAGGCCTTGGCCGGGAGCGCCGAATTCATCGCGCGGTAAAGGCGTCCTGAGGTCAGAACCCTCAAGCCAAGGGTCGCGAACAGGCGCTCAAGCGACCATGATCAAGCTGATCGAAAACCACAGCACATCGACAAGTCTTTATGATTCAAGGCCAAGCGCGATTGACCATGACGGTCGCCCGCGCCGAACGTTGATCTTTGCCTGATCTGATCCGGCGGCGAATCATTGCAGCGGTGTAACTTTCGTTCGAACAACACCGGCCCAAGATCGGTTACCCCGATGGGAAAAGCCACGCTTCGCACGCCGCCTCTGGTTTAGTTCGCAGCGGGCTGTCTGGTTGCTGTTCTCAAGATTCGCTTGGCTGGCGATATTGGCCAAGGCGATTACCGAGATTGAGTACTTGTATTTCGGCGAGGTGGGTGTAATTGCAAGTCAAAGACACATCGGAGAGACACTCGTGGAAGACAAGGCAACCCTGATCGAGCTGACCGCCGAGATCGTCGCCAATTACGTCGCCAATAACAGCACGTCGATTTCCGACCTGCCGGCGCTGATTCGCGCGACTCATGATGCACTTGCCGGTATTGGTTCTCCTGAAGCCGCTCCCGTCGAGACGGTTACGAAGGCTACCGCAGCTCAAATCCGCCGCAGCATTACGCCGGACGCGCTGATCAGCTTCGAAGACGGCAAGCCGTACAAGACCCTGAAGCGTCACCTGACCACGCACGGCATGACCGTCGCGGAGTACAAGGCCAAGTGGGGCCTGCCCAACGACTATCCGACCACCGCCCCGGCCTATAGTGAAGCCCGCTCGGCCATGGCCAAGGCGCTCGGCCTGGGTCAAGGCGGCCGCAAGGCCAAGGCTCCGCGCGGTCGCAAGGGCTAAATCGACCTCTTCACGGGTCGTAAGATCAAAACCCCCGCTGGCCACAGCGGGGGTTTTTCTTGGCCTCAGCCGATCTTGAGTCGCACGAACGCCATCGTACTGGTCGGCTCGTCGTAGCCGAGCGACGCCGGGGCGTCGAAGGCGCTGACCAGGCCGCCAAAGCCGAGCTTGACGGTAGCTGACAACGGTATCTCGTAGATCGCTCCCACCGACAGCTTGCGCACGGTTGAGGCCCCGCCGTGATGGCCGGCCAGCTCGTCCTGTTCCACCTGCTCGGCGCGGGGGAAAATCGTCCAGTGCGGATTGGGCCGGATCGCGCCCTCGGCCAGCCAAGCCTGCAGAGCGTCGCCGGGGATGCGGTCCTTGCGAGCCCAGGCCAGGGTGGCGCTCAGGGAACCCTCGTCGCCGAGGGGGCGGGCGTAGAGTGCGCTGAGCGAGGTGCGGGCCTCGTTGTCGTCAGGCTCAAGGGCCTCGGGACTGTTGATCCGCGCCCAGCTGGCCTGCAGCGCCCAGTTGGGGGTCGGGTTCCACGAGGCGCGGGCCGAGACGCTGTCCAATCGGCCGGTCTCGATATCGTAGCGGTTCTGATCGGGCTCGCGGCCGCGGAAGGCGCTGGTTTCCAGCTTCCAGCGGTCGCGCGATACACCGGCCGTCACGACACCGAAGGTGATGCGGGTCGAGTCGAACCAGTGATGGCTGATCGGGGCCTCGGGACTGTCCATCGCCGCCTGGCGGGGCATGAAGGCCGGCGGTCCGAACGCCGGCTCGCCGGGCAGACCAGCATACAGAAATCCGTCGAAACCGCCGCCCAGCGGATGGCTGTAGCTGGCCGACAGCTCCATGAAGAGATCGTGCGGATGCTGGCGATCGATCAAGGGATTTACGCCATCCCTCGTCTCACCAGCGGCCAGTAGCATCAGGGCCGCCGCGCGGAAGGCATCACACCCCGCTCAGCGCCATACCGGGCGCGTCCGGCTCGCGCGAGCCGCCGCCGTTCAGGGCGCGCTGCATCCAGACCAGGTCCACCCAGCGGTCGAACTTGTAGCCCATGGCGGGGAAGACGCCTTTCTGCTCGAAGCCGAGGGCGGCGTGGAGACCTATGGATGCCGCGTTGCCGCTGTCGCCGATCACCGCGCACATCTGGCGCAGGCCCTGGGCCTCGCAGGCGTTGATCAGGGCAGAGAGCAAGCCCTTGCCTACACCCCTGCCGACTGCATCGGGTCCGACATAGACGCTGTCCTCGACGGTGTAGCGATAGGCGGCACGCAGACGGAACGGGCCGGCATAGGCATAGCCCAGCACCACGCCGTCCTGCTCGGCCACCAGATAGGGCATGCCCTTGTCGAGGAAGCCCCCGCGTCGCCGAGTCATCTCGGTCAGGTCCGGCGGGATCTCCTCGAAGGTGCCCAAGCCGTTGAGCACGTTCCAGCCGTAGATGGCGGTAATGGCCGGCAGGTCGGCGTCGGTGGAGGGGCGGATCGTGACGGTCATGTAAGTCCTCCCCCTATGGGGGAGGTGTCGGCGAAGCCGACGGTGGGGGGAGTGATCCAGCGGCCGACGTATCCCCCCACCGGCGCTGCGCGCCGCCTGCCCCACAGGGGGAGGACCTTCGTGCGCGTCCCGTCCATCAAGCCTTCCATCCCTTGTCCACCGCCCAGACCGCGAACGCGTAGTCCAGGGCGATTTCCTTGAGGAAGTCGAACCGCCCCGACGCGCCGCCGTGGCCGGCCTCCATGTTGATCTTCAGCAGGATGGGGTCACCGCTGGTCGAATATTCTCGCAGCTTGGCGGTCCACTTCTCGGGCTCCCAATAGGTGACGCGCGGGTCCGACAATCCCCCGGTGGCGAGTACGGCCGGATAGGGCTTGGCCGAGACGTTGTCGTAGGGTGAATAGCTGGCGATGTAGTCGTAGGCTTCCTTGTCTTCCAGCGGGTTGCCCCATTCGGGCCATTCCGGCGGCGTCAAAGGCAGGGAGGTGTCGCTCATGGTGTTGAGCACATCGACGAACGGCACCGCCCCGATGATCCCGGCCCACAGGTCGGGGCGCAGGTTGGTGACCGCCCCCATCAGCATGCCGCCGGCCGAGCCGCCATAGGCCACCGTGCGGCCCGCCGCACCGTAGCCCTCGCCGTGCAGGTGCTCGGCGCAGGCGATGAAGTCGGTGAACGTCTTCTTCTTGGTGAACTTGCGACCGTCCAGGAACCAGCCATAGCCCTTTTCCGACCCGCCCCGCACGTGGGCGGTGGCCCAGATCCAGCCGCGGTCGACCAGGCTGAGATTGCGGATCGAGAACGACGGATCCATCGACATGCCATAGCTGCCATAGCCGTACAGCAGCAGCGGCGCCGAGCCGTCCAGCGACACGCCCTTCTTCATCAGCACGGTGACCGGCACCTCGGCGCCGTCAGCGGCCTTGGCGAAGAGCCGCCTGGTGACATAGGCGGCGGGATCATGGCCCGACGGGATTTCCTGGGTCTTGCGCAGCGTCCTCTCGCCCGTGGTCATGTCGTAGTCAAACCACTGACGGGGCGTGGTCGGTGACTGGTAGACATAGCGCATCACGGGGGTGTCGAACTCGTAGCCGCCCTCGAGGCTGAGGACATAGGCCTCTTCGTCGATGACGATCGGACGCTCGGTCCTGCCGGCTCGCTCGGTGATGATGATCCGGGTGTTGGCGCTCACCCGTTCCACGCGAACCAGATGGCCCTTGTAGGCCGACAGGCCGGTAATGAAATGGCCCGGCCTGTGGGCCACGAAGTCTTTCCAATGGGCGCGGCCGGGCGTTTCGACGGGGGCCTCGACCAGCTTGAAGTCAATGGCGTCGTCGGCGTTGGTCAGGATGACGAAGCGGCCGTCCCAGTGCTCCACCGAGTAACGCAAGCCCACGGTGCGCGGCTCGACCACGGTGGGTGTGGCGGTGGGATCGCCGGCCGGGATGATCAGGGTCTCGGAGGTTTCGTGGTCGCCGGCGCTGATGAGGATGAAGGCCTCGGAGCTTGTGGTGCCGACGCTGACGAAGAAGCCGTCGTCGGGCTCTTCATAGATCAGCACGTCGTCCTTCAAGCCGCCACGCGCCGGTCGGCGGTAGATCTTGTCGGAGCGGCCGTTGTCGTCGCGGTGGGTCCAGAAGAGCCATTGCGAGTCTGGCGACCAGGCGAAGTCGCCGGTGCTGCTTTCGACGGGCTCTTTTAGGATCTCGCCGGTCGCCAGGTCCTTCACATAGATGTGGTGGACCTCGGACCCCTGCGCGTCCTCGGCATAGGCCAGCAGCTTGTGGTCGGGGCTGTGGTCGGCGGCGCTGACCTGGCTATAGGCCTTGCCCTTGGCCAAGGCGTCGCAGTCGAGCAGGATTTCCTCCGTGCCTGCGACCTTCAGCCCGATCATGGGCGCACCGGGAACAGCGTCGGCCAAACGTTCTTCGATGCTGATCGGCCGGCGCGCGAAGATCGGATGCTGGCCGCCGATGGCGAAGCGCGAATAATATTCGAACGGCCCGTCGGGGGCGGGCACCGAGGCGTCGTCTTCCTTGATGCGGCCCTTCATCTCCTCGAACATCGCCTTCTGAAGCGGTTCGGTGGGCGCGAGCATCGCCTTGACATAGGCGTTCTCGGCCGTCAGGTGCGCCTTGACCTCGGGCTTGATCAGGGTCGGGTCGCGGAGGACCTTCTGCCAGTTGTCATCCTTCATCCAGGCATAGTCATCGACGCGCACCCGGCCCAGCTGCGTGGTGCGCAGCGGAATCTTGGTGGCGACGGGGGCGATCGGAGGCTTCGACTCAGGCATGGGACTCTCGGCTTGGGCGGCCCCAGGATGGATCGCCGATGCTGACGTAAGCACCGCTGCCGCGCTCGTCATCATTTTGCGCCGGTTCACGGGCAGATTTCCCTCACGGATGCGTCAGAACGCCAACTTGTGCGGGTTAACGACGCTGGTCAAACTGGCGCTCGCGTACAGTGAATCGGGGGCATGAGGGCGTAGATGGCTTGGGACCTGTCGGTCGATCTGATCCAGGCGACCGTGCAGCTTGAACAGCCGCTCGGTGACGGGTCGCGCACGGTCGGCACGGGGTTCCTGATCGAGGACCCCACACCTGACGGTCGTCCACGCACCATCCTGGTCACCGCCGCCCACGTGTTCGACAAGATGCCTGGCGTGTCGGCCAAGATCGGCTATCGCATCCAGAGCGCCGACGGCGTCTGGCGCTACGATCCCCACACCCTGAAGATCCGAGAAGGCGACCACCCGCTGTGGACCAAGCATCCCATGCGCGACATCGCCGCCATCGTCGTCGAAGCGCCGCCCGACTTCGCGAAGGCCGCGATCCCCCTGGCCTGGCTGGCCCAGGATGACACCTTCAACAAGTACAACCTGGGTCCTGGCGACGAGATGATGGCGCTGGGTTTCCCGCGCGGCCTCTCTGCCAATGCGGCCGGCTTCCCGATCCTGCGCTCGGGGCGCGTGGCGTCCTATCCCCTGGCCCCGGCGAGCGTGTTCCCGACCTTCCTGATGGACTTTTCGGTGTTCCCCGGCAATTCCGGTGGGCCGGTGTTCATGGCCCAGGGCGCGCGTCGCAGGCCTGGTTCGGCCGAGAGCCAGGAAGTGCAGTTCGTGGCCGGCATGCTGACCCAGCAGGTCGAGTTGTCGGGTGAGCGTCTCGAGATCGGCATCGTCACCCATGCCAAATATATCCGCGAGACCGTGGCCTTGATCGACAAGCTGGTCGCGCCGCCGCTCATCCAGGCCAAGCCCGCCAAACCCTCCGGCGCGCCGAACCAGGCCGCCACGCGCGCCGCTACCCAGGCCGCCGCCGCCGTCTCCGCCACGGAGATGGCGGTCGGTCGCTAGGCTCCAAACCTAGGCTGTCCGACAAAGGAACCTTGCTCATAGGCCTCCGTTTCTACGGGGAGTTCAATTCCAACAGGAGCAAGTCATGAGCACCAATCGTGTTGAAGGCGCTATCGACAAGGGCGTGGGCGCCGTGAAGGAAGCCACCGGCAAGGCCACCGGCAATGAACGCCTGGAAGCCGAAGGCGTGGCCCAGAAGATCAAGGGCGACGTCCAGAACAAGGTCGGTCAGGCCCAGGACAAGATCGGCGACGCGATCAAGAAGTAGCTTGATCAACGTCTAGACAAGCTACCGGCCGCGGAGCGATCCGCGGCCGTTTTGTTTGGCCTGCATCTACCCGTAGATGATCGAAATTGTCTCGGCCACGCAGGCGGGGCGCTCCTCGCCCTCGATTTCGATGGTGCATTCGTTCTTCATCTGAAGGCCGCCAGCCTTTGGCTCGACGCTGAGCAGCTTTTGGCGCATGCGCACCTTCTTGCCCACGCGGACCATGCCGGTGAACCGCACCTTGTCGCAGCCATAGTTGATGCCCCGCGTCACGCCGGTAACCCGGAGGATCCCGGCGCCCAGCATCGGGATCAGCGACAGGGTCAGGAAGCCGTGGGCGATGGGACCGCCGATTTCCTTGGTGGCCCGTTCGACATCAACGTGGATCCACTGGTGGTCGCCGGTGGCCTGGGCAAACTGGTTGACCCGCTCCTGGCTGATCTCGACCCAGTCGGAAACCCCGATCTCTTGCCCGATCAGGCTGGCGATGTCGGCGTAAGCGACTTCCTTCATGGCGTTTCTCCCAAGCGCTCTAAACGTTTGTTTGATTGCTCGCATGGGGCGCGGCGACAGGCAAGCGTCAGCCTGATTGGCCGGCGAAGCCGGACCTGGGGACGCGAAGGCGTCAGTCGGCGCTGTCGCACTGTCCTTGGGTCCACTGTTCTCCCGCATCCAGGCAGGTGTCGTGCGCGGTGAGCGGTGAGAACCGCAGGAAAAACACGCCGCCGATTGTCACCGTCGCGACCACCAACAGCAGTGAAATCAGGCGCTTGCAGAGGCGGCGTTTGGTGTCCCAGACCTCGAACGCGTGATCGAACTCAGGGCCAAACCACCTGGTGCCGCGGTTCGGCGCGGCGAAAAGCCTCTTGCCGGGCCGCGAGGTGATCATCTTTGATCAGCATCAGTGTCGTGTATTAAACTTGAGCATAGGCCAAGGGTTAGCAATTCACACGCCAGCCAGGGGCCCGAGGGCCGCGTGTCAAACGACGCGGCCGTGCTCCTTGGCCCAGTAGGCGTCACGGATCAGTCGCTTGTAGAGCTTGCCTGTGGCGTGCCGGGGGAGTTCGGCCATGAAGTCGATCCGCCTCGGCGACTTGACGTGGCTCAGATTGGCGCGCGCGAAGGCCATCAGCTCCTCCGCCAGAAGCGCTTGGTCGACGTTCCAGTCCAACGGCTGGATCACCGCCACCACCTGTTCGCCCATTTCCTCGTGCGGGGCGCCGACCACGGCGGCGTCGGCGACCTTGGGATGGGTGATCAGCAGGTTCTCGATCTCTTGCGGATAAACGTTCACCCCGCCGGAGATGATCATGAAGCTCTTTCGGTCGGTCAGGTAGAGATAGCCCTCCTCGTCGACCCAGCCCACGTCGCCCAGCGTCGTCCAGCCATGCTGGTTGTAGCTCTCGGCCGTCTTCTCCGGGGCGTTGTGATAGTTCACCGCAGGGCCGTTGGCGAAATAGACCGCGCCCTCGACACGCGGCGGCAGCGCCTCGCCGTCTTCGTCGCAGATCCGCAGTTCGCCCAGCACAGCCTGACCGACCGAACCCTTGTGAGCCAGCCAGTTCTGCGAATTGATCCAGCAGAACCCGTTGCCCTCGGTGCCTGCGTAATATTCGAAGATCACCGGCCCCCACCAGGCGATCATCTGTTCCTTGACCGGCACGGGGCAGGGGGCGGCGGCGTGGATCGCCGAGCGCATCGACGAGACATCGTACCGTGTCCGCACCGCCTCGGGCAATTTCAGCATTCGCACGAAGTGGGTCGGCACGAACTGGCCGCAACTGACCTGGTGCCGCTCGATCAGGGCCAGCGCGTCCTCGGGGTCGAACCTTTCCATCACCACCACCGTGCCGCCCAGCTTGTGCACGGTCATGCACCAGCGTAGCGGAGCGGCGTGGTAGAGTGGGGCGGGGGACAGATAGACGCTGTCGGCGGTGAAGCCGAACAGGCCCTGGGCCATCATCTGCAGGGCGTTGGGCGCGTCGATCGGCCCGCCGCTCAAGGCCGGCTTGACACCCTTGGGCCGTCCAGTGGTGCCTGACGAGTAGAGCATGTCCGACCCCGCCGTTTCGTCGGGGATCGGCGTCGAGGGCATGGCGTCCTGCGCCCCCTCGAAATCCTCGAAGGCGTCGCGCGCGCCGCCGACCCGAAACAGCCGCACGCCGACGATCAATGGCGCGACCGCTTCGGCGATGGCGTCGAGGCCAGGGCTGATGATCAGCACCCGGGCCCCGCAATCCTTGACGATGTACTCGACCTCGCTGGGCGTCAGCTTGGTGGAGACACAGGTGTAGTAGAGCCCCGCGCGCTGCGCCGCCCAGGCGATTTCGAAGAAGCGCGGAGTATTGTCCATCAGCAGGGCGATGACGTCGCCCGGGTTCAGGCCCAGCGACCGGAACAACTGCGCCCCCTGGTTCGATCGGGCGTCTAGCTGGCCGTAGGTCACCGTTTCGCCAGAGCTGGCCATCACGTAGGCAGGCTTGTCGGGCTGGGTCTGGGCGTGGATCGAAGGGTGCATCTTGGCGTCTCGGTGACTTTGACGGAAAATAGGTCTAGATTGGCTTTCTAGAAACGGAGCCGAACATGGCGCTCAGCATCAAGACGCGAGAGGCCGACCAACTGGCGCGAGACCTAGCCAAGCTCACCGGCGAGACCATGACGCAGGCCGTGACGGTTGCGTTGAAGGAGCGGCTTGAGCGCGAGACGTCGGCACGAACCGAGACGCCGGAAGCGTTCGTCGCGCGGATCAGGAACCTCGTGTCCAGTTGGAGCGACGTTGATCGAAGGCCAGTCACTGAGGAAGAGTGGATTGAGGCGGGTGGAGACGACCGGGATCTGACCATGCTGGCGGCTGAGCGAGCGGCGCGAACGTGATCGTCGTCGATACGTCGGTGATTGTCGCCATCGCGCTGGACGAGCCTATCGCAACGGTTTTGCTGACCTGTCTCATGAGCACAACGGCGCGGGAGCTGTCGATGGCCAGCTATGTCGAAGCCGCGACGGTCCTCACACCTCGTGGCGTAACCCACGCCCGCATCGACGACCTGCTTGGCCAACTCGATATCGCCCTGATCCCCGTCGACGAGACCCAAGGCCGCGAAGCGATCCGCGCCCGTATCGCCTATGGCAAGGGCTCCGGTCATCCCGCCCAACTGAACTTCGGCGACACCTTCACCTACGCCCTGGCCAAGACCCGGGGCGCGCCGCTGCTTTTCGTCGGCGACGACTTTTCGCGGACTGATCTGATCGACGCCCGCGCCTAGGACCATCAGGCGGCGACCATCGCGGTGGCGTCCTGCAGGATCATCGCCGCGCCCTTCTCGCCGATCATGATGGTCGGTGCGTTGGTGTTGCCCGAGACCAGGCGTGGCATGATCGAGGCGTCTATGACCCGAAGGCCGGTGACGCCGCGCACGCGCAGCCGCTCATCGACCACCGCCATCGGTCCGGACCCCATCTGGCAGCTGCCGACCGGGTGATAGATCGTCGAACCCGAGGCGCGCGCATAGGCCAGCAGCATCTCGTCGCTCTCGAACTCGGGTCCAGGGTTCATCTCATGATCAATCAGCGGAGCTATGGCCGGCTGGGCCGCGATCTTGCGGGCCCAGCGCAGGCCGGCCACCGTCACCTCCTGATCCAGCGGGTCGGACAGGTAGTTGGCGAAGATCGCCGGATGGGCCGCCGGGTCGGCTGACTTGATGCGGATGTGGCCCCGGCTCTCGGGGCGTAGCTGACAGGGCGCGATGGTCAGGCCTGGCGCGCTCTCCAGCTCCATCTTCTGCTCGTTGAACAGCTTTTCGAGATCCATGGTGGCCGGCAGGATATGGAACTGGATGTCGGGGCCGGCCAGGTCCGGCCGAGACTTGCAGAAGGCCGCCACATGGGCCGCCGAAAGGGTTAGCAGGCCCTTGCGGGTGAACAGGTATTTCAGCGCTTCCCCAGCCAGCCGCGCGCCCTTGCTCTGCTCATTGACCGAGATCGTCCCGGCCTTCAGGCGAAAGCGCGCGCCGGTGACATAGTGGTCCTGCAGGTTCTCGCCAACGCCGGGCAGGTCGTGGATCACCGCGATCCCATGCTCGGCCAGCAAGGCGCCCGGGCCGATCCCGGAGAGTTGAAGAAGTTGGGGGGAATTGACCGCCCCGCCCGCCAGGATCACTTCGGCGCGCGCCTTGGCGGTGACATTGACGCCGTTCTGGCGGAACTGGACGCCGACGGCGCGCTTGCCCTCGAACAGCACCCGGCTGGCCAAGGCGTTGGTCTCGACCCGTAGGTTGCGCCTGCTCATGGCCGGATGCAGATAGGCCACCGCCGCCGAGCAGCGCGCGCCGTTCTTCTGGGTGACCTGGAACCAGGTCGCGCCCTCCTGCTCCTCGCCGTTCAGGTCGACGATGCTGGGGATGCCGGCCTGATGACAGGCGTCGATCAGCCGTTGCGAAACCGCGTGGTTGTCGCGCATGTCGGCGACGTTCAGCGGACCGCCAGTGGCGTGCAGGTCAGAGTCGCCGCGTTCCTGGTGCTGGGACTTGCGGAAATAGGGCAGGACGTCGTCCCACCCCCAGCCCGCCGCGCCCATCTGCCGCCAGCCGTCATAGTCGGCCCGCTGGCCGCGCACATAGAGCATGGCGTTGATCGAGGACGAGCCGCCCAGCACCTTGCCGCGCGGCCAGACGTGCGAGCGACCGCCGGTGCCGGGGTCCGGCTCGGTCTCATATAGCCAGTTGACCTTGGGATCCTTCAGGGTCGTCGCATAGCCGACCGGGATGTGGATCATCAGGTTGGACATGAACTGCGAGAGGTTCTTGGTCGGCCGGTCGTCGCCGCCAGCTTCCAGCAACAGCACCTTGTGCCGGCCGTCCTCCGACAGCCGCGCCGCCACCACGCAACCGGCCGAGCCGGCGCCCACCACGATGTAGTCGGCCTCGATGATCGATGTCATCGGATCCTCCCTGTTTCTTCCCTTGATCCGTCCCGCGTGTCTCTGCGTGATCGGCGTTCACCAGACAATGCGCAGGTCTGGCGGGAAGTCCAAGGGTGTCGTCACGGAAGCAGGCATGCGGTAGTTGCCGCTGGTTCATACGCGTGTTTGAGTAGCCCTGAAATCAGGAGGAAAAACACCCATGGCCGCCCCCAGCTTCGAAACCCTGCTCTATGCCGTCGAGGACGGGATCGCGACCATCACCCTGAACCGCCCTGAGAAGCTTAACGCCTTCACCGCCCGGATGATGAAAGAACTGATCGACGTCTTCGACCTGACCGACGGCGACGACGCGGTGCGGGTGGTGATCGTCACCGGGGCCGGCCGGGCGTTCTGCGCGGGCGCCGACCTGTCGGGCGGTGGCGCCACCTTCGACCGCACCTCGCCCCAGGCCCTGGAGCGCGAGGAGGGCAAGGTCGGCGACATCTATCGCGACGGCGGCGGCCGGGTGGTGCTGCGGATGTACGAAAGCCTCAAGCCGATCATCGCCGCCGTCAACGGCGCCGCCGTGGGCGTGGGGGTGACGATGCAACTGCCGATGGATATCCGCCTGGCCTCGACCGACGCCAAGTTCGGCTTCGTCTTCGCGCGGCGGGGCATCACACCAGAGGCCTGCTCATCTTGGTTCTTGCCGCGTCTGGTCGGCATGCAGACGGCGCTGGAATGGTGCTTCACCGGCCGGGTGTTCAGCGCCCAAGAGGCCCTTGATCGCGGTTTGGTCCGCTCGCTGCACGCACCGGAGGACCTGCTTTCGGCCGCCCGCGCCTTGGCCCGCGAGATCGCTGATAACACCGCTCCGGTCTCCGTCGCCCTGTCGCGGCAACTGCTCTGGCGCATGGCCGGCGCCGATCATCCGATGGGAGCCCACAAGGCCGATAGCCGGGCCATCCAGTCGCGCGGCGCGGCCGGCGACGCCAAGGAAGGCGTCAGCTCGTTCCTCGAAAAGCGCCAGCCGGCTTATCCGGACAAGATCTCCGCCGACCTCCCCGACATCTGGCCGGCCTGGGGCGAGCACCCGTTCAAATAGCCCGCCTTTGGCGCGGGGCGGGGAACGCGCTATATCCCCGCCATGGCCGAAGCTTTCAATGACAAGATCCTAGCCGGCGACAAGTCGGCCCGCTACGCCGAGGTAGCCGACGAGATCGCCTCGGTGCTGGACGGCGAGACCAACCTCACCGCGCGCATGGCCACGGTGGCCTCAATGCTGGCCGGCAGCTTCGACCACTATTTCTGGACCGGTTTCTACGTGGTTGATCCGCTGAAGGATCGCGAGTTGGTGGTAGGCCCCTATCAGGGCACGTTGGGCTGCCTGCGCATCGCCTATGGCCGCGGCGTCTGCGGCGCGGCGGCGGAAACCGGCCAGACCCAGTTGGTCGAGAATGTCCATGCCTTCCCCGGTCACATCGCCTGCGACAGCCGCTCGGAAAGCGAGATCGTCGTGCCGGTGTTCAATGCGAATGGAACCCTGCTGGCGGTGTTCGACGTCGACTCCGACAAGCCCGCTGCTTTTGACCTTGTCGATCAGCGGGGCATCGAGGCTATTCTCAAGGCGACCTTCGCCTAGACGTGTTCCAGCCGAGGGTGCTGGCCCAGGGGTTGCAATCCAACCTGCATCTTTCCCTAACCGGATCGGATTAGGACATATGGCGATGCTGGACGTTGAAACTCTTCACCCTCGCGCGTTGGCTTCGGCCGATCTGCAGATGTGGCGTGACATGGCGGCGGCCGAGCCGGCGTTCAGCAGCCCGTTGATGGGGCCCGACTTCGCCTTGGCCGTGGGCGCCGTTCGCGACGACGCCCGGGTGGCGGTGCTTCGTGGTCGCGGCGAGACCTTGGGTTACCTGGCCTATCATCGCCGTCCCGGCGCGGTGGCTCGCCCGATCGGCTCGCCTTTATCGGACTATCACGGCCTCGTCTCGCGACGGGACGCCGGCCTGACCGGACCCGAGGTGCTGCGCGCCGCCGATCTGACCTCGCTTCGCTACACCGGCCTGATCGACCCCTACGGCGTGTTCGACAAGGCCCAGCAGAAGACGGCGCACGTCATCGCCTTGGCCGATACCGACGCCGAAACCTATCTGGAGGCCGTGCGCGCGGCCAGCCCGAAGAAGATCAAGAATTGGCGCCGTCTCGACAACAAGCTCGAGCGCGAGATGGGGACGATCACGCTGATCGGCGCCGATCGATCGCCCGTCGCCTTCGACCAGTTGATCGCCTGGAAGCGCGAGCAGCTCGAACGCACCGGCGTTCACGATTTCTTGCGTCCAGACTGGACGCGAAACCTGATGCTGGACCTGTTCGCCAAGCAAGACGGTCCGCTGCAGGGGCTGATGATCAACCTGTACGCTGGCGGCGAGTTGGTCAGCGGTCATTTCGGCGTGCGGGCCGGCGGCGTTTATCATCCGTGGATCGCCTCGACCAATCCGGCCTATGCGGAATGGTCGCCGGGCCAAATCTTCTTCATGCGAGCGATCGCCGCCATGCCGGGCCTGGGCCTGACCCGCTACGACCTGGGTCCTGGGCATGACCACTACAAGGGCGCCTATGCGCTCAATCAGATCCAGATCGGCGAAGGCACGGCCACCGCTTCCAGCATGGCTGGCCGCGTCGCCAGCTCGCTGGACAGTGTCTGGGACCTGGCAGGCGGGAAGGGGCCCGGCCCTGTCGGCAAGCTGCGTCGGCGCATGGACGCCATCGCCAGCGTCGAGCTGACCCTTGGCGGGCGGGTGCGGGGCCTGGCCCACGCCTTCGCTAACCAAGCGCAAAGGCAAGCCGGGTAACACTGCGGGAAAGTCTGGAGCCCGCATGCGCGTTACGGTCATGATCCCTACTCAGCGGCGCCTCGGCGGCCTCGCCGTCGCGGCGCGCTCGGTGTTCGCCCAGGCCGGCGTCGTGAGCGGCGATCTGGAGCTGGTGATCGTCGACAACGACCAGGCGCCATCGGCCCAGGCCACGGCCGTCAAGCTGGCGATCGAGGCGCCGTTCCCGATTCATTATGTCCATGAGGCACGCCCCGGCGTGGCCTACGCCCGCAACGCCGGCATGGCCAAGGCGAGCGGCGATCTGATCGCCTTCCTCGACGACGACGAAGAGGCGCCAACCGGCTGGCTGTCGGCCCTGCTGGCGGCCCAGCTCCGCTATGAGGCCGATGTCGTCTTCGGCCCGGTCCGGGCTCGCGCGCCGCTCAGCGTGGTGTCGCATCGCGACTATCTGGAGCGGTTCTTCTCGCGCGAGGGACAGGCCGAGGCCGGCGTCATCGACCACTATTACGGCTGCGGCGACAGCCTCCTGCGCCGCGCCGCCTTACCCGACCCCGTCGCGCCCTTCGCGATCGAACGCAACCACATCGGCGGCGAGGACGACATGCTGTTTGGCCAAATGCAGGCCCGCGGCGCGATCTTCGCCTGGGAGCCGGCCGCCTGGGTCTGGGAAGACCCCGTGCCCGGCCGCCTGACCCTAGGCTACACGATCGCCCGCGCCTTCGCCTATGGCCAGGGTCCGACCTCGCACTGCGCCGCCGCGAGCCCGCCCGATTGGCTCGGCGTTGTCCGCTGGATGGCGGTAGGCGTCGTCCAGGCCGTGCTGTTTGGCGCGATGGCGGGCTTGAAATGGCTGACCCAGGCCCACGACCGCGCCGAATGGCTCGACCGCGCCGCGCGCGGCCTAGGCAAGACCCTGTGGTGGGGACCCTTCAAGATCCAGTTCTACGGAAGGACCGCGTCGTGAGCATCATAAGCGACTGGACCGAAGCCAAGGCGACGGCCTTCGGCCGGAAGAACCTGGTCTTCCAGCACGACCTGCACGAGCGGCCGATGTTCGACGACGAGGGTTTGGCGCGGCTGCTGGACCAGTATCCGCGCGACCAACTGGGCGTCTTCACCATGGGCGAGGACCCCAAGGCCTGGACCACCTGGCGCAAGGGCGCGGCGGGCAATCTGAGCGGCGACCAACTTCTGGAGGCGGCCAAGACCGGCCGCATCTGGCTGAACCTGCGCCACACCAACGACTTTGTGGCGGAATACGCAGCCCTCTGCGACGAGATCTTCGCCGAGAAGGAGGCCCGCGTGCCGGGCCTGCGCACTTTCAAGCGGGATCTGGGCATGCTGATCAGCAGCGCCAACGCCCAGGTGTTCTACCATCTCGACGTGCCGCTGGTGTCGCTGTGGCAGATCCGGGGACAGAAGAAGGTCTGGGTCTATCCGGTGGCCGACCCCTATGTCGGCGAGCTGGCGCTGGAGAAGATCGTGCTCAAGGAAACCGCCGAGCAGTTCGCCTTCGAACCCGCCTGGGACGCCGGCGCCCAGTGCGTCGACATGGTCCCTGGGACGATGGTCACCTGGAAGCAGAACGCGCCGCATCGGATCGAGAACGGGCCGATGCTCAACGTCTCAATCTCGATCGAATTCATGACTCCGCCGGCCCTGATGCGCGCCAATGTCATCTACGCCAACGGCGTGCTGCGTCGGCGGCTAGGGGCGCGACCCCGAATCCAGAACGGTTTTGGTCCGATGGCCCTGGGCAAGCTGGCCGTGGCGCGCGGCGCCAAGGCGCTGAACCTGCAGACCCCGCACGTGCGCCACCTGCCGGTGACGTTCGGGCTGGATGCAGCGCGACCGGGGTTTTTGGTGGAGCGGGTTTAACAAGTCCACCCCCTGTGGGGCAAGCGATCGCGCAGCGATCGGTGGGGGAGTTAACTGGTCGTTGATGAGGGACCCGGCCGCCTGCCGATCACTCCACCTCCGTCGGCTTTGCCGACACCTCCCCCACGGGGGGAGGACTGTTCAAACCCTTGCCCCGACGCAGACTTTGCGCCACTTGTGCGTGGATGAGTCAGGCGGTCACGATTGAACTAGGCGAGGGCGCGGCACATGACGCGCGGGCGTTAAGAAGCGCCTTTGGCTGCTTCACCACCGGTGTGACGGTGATCACCACCACAGGGGAGGGCGGCCGCCGCGTCGGCTTGACGGCCAATAGCTTCACCTCGGTGTCGCTCGACCCGCCCCTGGCCTTGGTCTGCGTCGACCTGAACTCGCGCAGCCTGTCGGCGCTCGACGCCGCGGGCCTGTTCACCGTCAATGTCCTGCACGCCGACCAGCAGGCCATGGCCCGGCAGTTCGTGCAGAAGGACGGCGACCGCTTCGCCGGCATCGACACCGAAACCTGGATCACCGGGGCCCCGATCCTGCCGGGCTGCATGGCCAATTTCGAATGCGTCACCCACCACGTCTTCGACGCTGGCGACCACCGTGTCTATGTCGGGCGGGTCGTGAAGCTGCGCTACGATCCCGACCACGAGCCACTGGTCTATCTGCAGGGCCGGTTCCGCCGCGTGCACGTCGACGCCGCGTAGCGGGCAGATTTCGCGCGATACGGCGGGAATTCCGGATGCTATTTGACGCGCAAAACAAGATTTAGGGAGCGCTTCATGCGTAGCATCGCCCATTTCGTGAACGGACAGGCCCTCGCGGGCGCCTCGGGCCGGTTCGGCGACGTCTTCAATCCCAATACCGGCGAGGTCCAGGCCCGCGTGCCGCTGGCCACCGACGCGGAACTCGACGCCGCCGTGCAGGCCGCGGCCGCCGCCCAGATCGGCTGGGCTGCCACCAATCCGCAACGCCGCGCCCGGGTGATGTTCGAATTCAAGCGCCTGATCGAGCGGGACATGAACAGCCTGGCCGAGATCCTGTCATCCGAGCACGGCAAGGTCATCGCCGACAGCAAGGGCGACATCCAGCGCGGGCTGGAAGTCATTGAATTTGCCTGTGGTATCCCACACATCCTGAAGGGCGAATACACCGAGGGCGCGGGTCCCGGCATCGACGTCTATTCGATGCGCCAGCCGCTGGGGGTCTGCGCGGGCATCACCCCGTTCAATTTCCCGGCCATGATCCCGATGTGGATGTTCGGCATTTCGATCCCCGTCGGCAACACTTTCATCCTCAAGCCGTCGGAGAAGGATCCGACCGTGCCGGTGAAACTGGCCGAGCTGATGATGGAGGCGGGGGCCCCGGCGGGCGTGCTGAACGTCATCCACGGCGACAAGAGCGCCGTCGACGCCATCCTGACCCATCCCGAC
>JACMOF010000234.1 GCA_014378155.1 Caulobacter sp.
CCCAGTGGTTCGGGATGGGTGACATCCAGGCTGGCGCGGGTCACGCGGCCGTCGTCCAGGGCTTCCAGCAGGGCCTGGTCGTCGATCAAGGCGCCGCGGGCGATGTTGATCAGGTGCAGGCCCGGCTTGGCGGCGGCCAGCACGTCGCGACCGATCAGCTTGCGGGTCTCGGGCGTGGCGGGGGCGGCCAGCACCACGTGGTCGCTGCGGGCGAACAGGGTCTTCAAGTCCGCCACCCGCTCGACGCCGGGGGTCGAGATTGGCTTGTCCGAGCGGCGGGTGGCGATGACGTTCAGGCCCAAGGCCTGGGCGCGCGGCGCCAGGGCCTCGCCGATCGCCCCGAAGCCGACGAGGCCCAGGGTGGCGCCCGAGATCAGCTTCAGCGGCTGGGGCGCCCAGCGCTCGGCCTTGTCGATCCAGATTTCCGGCAGGCGCTTGGCCTCGGCCAGGATGGCGGCCAGGGCGAACTCGGCAAGCGCGACGGCGGAAGATCCGCGCGCCGAGGTGACCACCGGGCCGTCGAACAGCCAGTCGGGATAGAAGTCGATGCCGACCGAGACCAGCTGCACCCACTCGACGTCGAACGGCCAGCCCTTGGGGGGCTCGGCCGGCAAGACCCCTCCGGCCTTTCGGAACGGCGCGGCGACCAGGACCTTGGCGTCGTTTGGCAAGGGCGCGTGCAGGCCGGGCGGCACGGCGATGATCTCGGCGTCGACGACATGCTGGGCGAAGACGCTGTTGAACAGCTCGGGCAGTTGGCTGGCGACGACCAGGCGGCTCATCGGCCCCCTCCAGCAAGAGAGGCCGGGTTGCTAGCGAAGGCCGCCTTGCCGGCGCTGGTCAGCACGACGTCGGACTGTGGGGTGTGGACCCGGCCGCACAGCACGTCGCGGTGATGGCGTTCGAGGTCGTTGTGGCGGGTCAGGCCCGGATTGCCGGTCAGCTTGAGGGCCCTCTCGACCACGGCGATGGCGTTCTCGGTGACGAGGTGCTTGACCAGCCCGGCCTCGACCCCGCCGACCTCGCCCCGTGCGGCCGTGTCGAGCAGCACGCGATTGGACAGCAGCAGGCCGTCGATATCGCCGACCGCCTCCTGGAAGCGCGGCAGGGTGGAGAGCGCCGCGCCCAGGTTGGCGGGCTTGCGGTTGGCCAGGAACGCGACCAGCCAGTCGCGGGCGGCGCGGGCCTGGGCGTCATAGATCGCGGCGGTCAGCACCGCCGACCAGGTCGCGAAACTGGCGGGATACTGCGACGGCGATCCGACCGGCTGCGGGTCCAGGGCGTGGTCGAGGGGCACGAGCACGTTCTCGAAGATCACGTCATGGCTGGCGCTGGCCCGCAGGCCCAGGTGATCCCAGGTCTCCTCGATGACCACGCCAGGCGTGTCGGTGCGGACCAGCCAGCCGCCGACCAGGGGATCCGCGTCGTCCGAGCGCGCCCAGACCACGAACCAGGTCAGGGCGGTGGAGCCGGTGGAATAGATCTTGCGGCCGCTGATCCGCCAGCCCTCGGGCGTGCGGCGAGCGATCGTACCGGGCAGGCCGCCGCGCGCCGGGGTGCCCAGGTCAGGCTCGACCCGCAAGGCGTTGATCAGGGCGCCCTTGTCGATAGCCTCGCCGATTACCCGCTGCTTGAGGTGTTCGGGCCAGCCGGAGCGGCCCTCGACCGAGGCGTGGAACAGGTACTGCATGACCAGAACCAGCGCCGTGGCCGGCTCGCCCCGGGCGACGGCTGAGACCACCTTCAGGGCGATGGGCAGGTCGGCCTCCAGGCCGCCGAGCCGCGCGGGGGCGGTCAGGGCCAGCAGGCCCGCGTCGCGCAGGGCCGCGAAATTGGCGAACGGGAAGCTGGCCTCGCGGTCGTGCTGGCCGGCGGTGGCGGCGAAGGCGGCGGTCAGGCCGGGCAGGATGGCGTCGTGGTCGGGCAGGCGCGGGGCCGGCTCCAGACGCAGGGCGGGAGCGGTCATAGCACCACCTCGCCGGTCGGGAAGGCCACCAGGGCCGGAGCCGGCTGCGGCGCCGGCGCATCGACGCCCAGGTGTCCCAGCAGTCGGCGACGAATGGCGTGGAAGCGGGCGTCGGGCTGGCGCGGGCGCTCCAGGCCAATGCACTCTTCGGCGGCGATCCGGCCCTTGTCCAGCACCAGCACCCGATCGGCCAGGGCGATGGCCTCATCGACATCGTGGGTGACCAGCAGCACCGACGGCCTGTGCTCGCGCCACAGCGTCAGCACCAGGTCATGCATCTTCAGTCGCGTCAGGGCGTCCAGCGAGGCGAAGGGCTCGTCAAGCAACAGCAGGGCCGGCTCGCGGACGAGGGCGCGGGCCAGGGAGGCGCGCTGGGCCTCGCCCCCGGACAGCGTCGAGGGCCAGACGTCGAGGCGATGGCCAAGGCCGACCTCTGTCAGGGCGGCCTCGGCGCGAGCCCGGACACTTTGCTCATTGGGGGCGCCCTTCAGGCCCAGGGCGACGTTGCGCCAGACGCGCTTCCACGGCAGCAGGCGGGCGTCCTGGAACACCACGGCGCGGGCGGCGGGTGTGGTGACGTCCTGACCGCCGACCGGGTCGAGGCCGGCCAGGGTGCGCAGCAGGGTGGTCTTGCCCGAGCCGCTGGCCCCGAGCAGGGCGACGAACTCACCGGGGGCGATGGTCAGGTCCAGGCCGTCGATCACCACATTGTCGCCGAACCGGCGGGTGAAGCCTTTCAGGCGGACGGTGGGAGGCGTGGCGACATCGACGGGCGTGAACGTGCGGTTGCGAGCGCGAGGCTGGGCCATGGTCATTGCTCCACGAGGCTGGGACGCCACGCCAGCGCCTTGCGCTCCAGCGTGCGGACGAGGGCGTCGGCGGCGAGGCCGAGCAGGGCGTAGACGACCAGGCAGACGACGATGATGTCGGTGCGCATGAAGTCGCGGGCGTTGTTGATCAGGTGGCCCAGGCCCGCCTGGGCGTTGATCTGCTCGGCGATGACCAGCATGATCACGCTGATGCTGAGCGAATAGCGCAGGCCGATGAAGAACGACGGCAGGGCGCCGGGCAGGATGACCTCGAGGATCAGCGCCCGGCCGCGCAGGCCGAAACTGCGGGCCGCCTCGACCAGCCGCACATCGACGCCGCGGATGCCGGCGAACAGGTTCAGATAGAGCGGGAACACCGCCGCCGTGGCGATCAGGGCGATCTTCGGCGTCTCGCCGATCCCGAACCAGACGATGAACAGCGGGGTCAGGGCGACGACCGGCAGGGTGCGCTTGATCTGCATCAGCGGATCGACCAGCGTCTCGCCCCAGCGCGACAGGCCCGACACCAGGCCCAGGGCCACGGCGATGACCAGGGCGATGACCAGGCCAGTGGCGGCCCGCCCCAGTGAGACCGCCAGATTGCCCAGAAGCTCGCCCGAGACGGTCATCGACCAGAAGGTCTTGGCCACAATAGAGGGCGCCGCCAGGATGCGTTGCGGGATCACCCCGCCGCGCGAACCCGCTTCCCACAGCAGCAGCAGCGCCACCGGCGACAGCCAGCGGGCGCCGGACCAGCGCGGCCAAACCCATGGCGACGCTTGAGAAATTCTAGGGGTGACCGCCAAAGACATTGAGGATGCGCTGTCCCGTGAACCGTTGCGGCGCGAGCGCCTTTGCCTCACAGAGAAAGGCGTTTAATCCCTACTGGATCAATAGACTTATCCTCAGGGGCCATATCAGAGTTTCTCATAGACCGCTCAGAAGGGGCGCTGCCGATGCCCACCAACCTGCCCACCGAATTGCTGCGCAGCTTCGTCGCGATCGTCGACTCCGGCTCGATGCTGAAGGCCACCGAGCGGGTGTTCGTCACCCAGTCGGCCCTCAGCCTGCAGATGAAGCGGCTGGAGGAGACGGTGCTGACCCCGCTGTTCCACCGCGACGGCCGCCGCCTGGTCCTCACGCCGGCCGGCCACGCCCTGCTGGTCCACGCTCGCGAGATTCTCGACCTCAATGACAAGGCCGTGGTGGCCCTGACCGGCGACGCTCTGATCGGGCCGGTGCGGGTGGGGTTGGTGCAGGACTTCGCCGAGACCCTGCTATCGGGCGTTCTGGCCCGCTTCACCCAGCTCAATCCCGAGGTGCAGCTCCACGTGCGGGTGGCCGGCTCGCCCGACCTGCTGGACCTGCTGAGCAGCGACCGGCTGGACGTCGTGCTGTGCATGGGCGCGCCGGACGACAACGCCGCTGTCCGGGTGGCGCCCATGGTCTGGCACGGCGATGCGGCGTTGCTTGAGCGACCGGTACTGCCTCTGGCGATCCTGGAGCCGCCGTGCCGGTTTCGCGACGCGGCCTTGGCGGCGCTGGAGCGCGACGGCCGGCCCTATCGCGTCGCCCTGGAGACACCCAGCCTGTCGGCCCTGCGCGCGGCGGTCGAGGCGGGTCTGGCCGTCACCTGCCGCACGGCGTTGTTCCGGCCGAGAACTCCGCCGATCGAGACCGGCCTGCCCGCCGTGCCGCAGGTGGCCTATGTCCGCAGGGTCGGACCCGCGCCGCATCCGTCGATCACCAGGCTGTCAGACCTGATGCACGCCGCAGCCCTGGAGCTCTGAGTCGTCACCCGCCCGGAACCTGACCGCTCCCGGCGCGACGTCGGCCCTAGCTCTCCCCCGTCAGCTCCCGCCGCGCCTTGTCCAGCTCCTCGGCATAGCGCCGCGTGGCATGGGCCTCGGACAGGATGCCGATCACCGCGTGGTCGGCGTCGACCACGGCCAGTTCGTCGGCCTGGGTGTGGTCGAAGGCGCGCATGACGTCCTTGATCGACTGGTCGGGCAGTAGGGCGGTGTCGGCATAGTCGGCCAGGGAGGCGACGGCCTGGTCGCCATCGTCGGGGTTGGCATAGGCCAGGGCGGTGCGGATGATGCCGGCATAGGCGCCGGCCTCGTCGAGGATCACCACCCGCTTGGTCGAGCCCAGCGGATAGCGGCGGCGAAACTCGGCCAGGGTGGCGCTGGCGGCGATGGTCTTGGCGTCCTTGCGCATCATCCGGCCAGCGGTCAGGGGCTGCATCCAGCTGACGTCGTGAGCGCTGCGGATGGTCTCGCCGCGCAGGTGCAGACGCCAGGTCGAGAACGAGTAGCCGAAGGTCTCGCGCACCAGGGCGCTGGCGATCAGCGAGGCCACCAGGGCGGCGGCGGCCACGGTGAAGTCGCCGGTCGCCTCCAGCACCAGGAAAGACATGGTGAAGGGCCCGCCGACCACGGCCACGCCCAGGGCGCCAAGGCCGACCAGCGCCGCCACCGTCGGGTCCAGCGAGGGCAGCCAGGGCACGAACACCGTCAGGGCCGCGAAGACCTGGCCGATCAGCGTGCCCAGGAACAGCGAGGCGAAGAACAGCCCGCCCCGGAAGCCGAAGCTCAGCGACACCACCGAGGCCAGGGCCTTCATGATCAGCAACAGGACCAGCATCTTCAGGCCCAGGGCGGCAGTGAGGTTGACGTGCAGCGCGCCGTGGCCGGCCGACAGGATCTGCGGCGTGACCAGGGCCATGGCGGCCAGGGCCAGGCCGCCGACCGCCGGGCGGAAGGTCTTGGGGATCGGCGAGCGGGCCACCAGCTTGTCGGCCGAGGCCACCAGCCGCATCAGCCCGATGCCGGCGGCGGCGCAGACCACGCCCAGCAGGGCGTAGAGGCCGTAGTCGAACCACGATTGCACGGCCGGGGTGGTGGTCTTCAGCAGATAGGGCAGGCCGCCCATCCGCCCCGCGACCAGGGTCGCGGCCAAGGTGGCGGCGACGACGGGCGCCAGGTTGGCGACGGTATAGGCGCCGATGACGATCTCGAAGGCGTAGAAGGCTCCGGTGAGCGGGGCGCCGAAGGCGGCGGCGATGGCCGCGCCGGCCCCGGCCCCGACCAGGGTGCGCATGTCGGCCCGGCGCAGGTTGAGCCTCTGGCCAACGAACGAGGCAATGGCCGCGCCCGCCTGGGCGTAGGCGGCCTCCAGCCCGACCGAGGCGCCCACGCCGTTCGACAGCATCGTCTGTCCGCAGATGAAGGCGCTATCCTTGATCGACAGCCGCCCGCCGTGCAGGGCGTTGGCCTCCACCGGGTCAACGGCCGGGCGGGGTCGGTATTTCAGCCAGGCCCAGGTGGCGAGGCCCAGCACCAGGCCGCCAAGCGGCAGGGCCAGGGTCCGCCAAGGGGCGATGACGCTCTGGGCGCTGAGCCGCTCGTCGATATTGATCGCGAACAGCATGACCTGTAGGCCGTGAGCGACCCTGGCCTGCAGCACGGCCAGCGCCCCCGCCCCGGCCCCGATCAGGGTGGCCACCGCGATCAGCCACAACTCGCTGGACCGTATCCGTCGCCGCAGCCAGCTTAGCCCGCGCACGGAGGTGGAGGTCGGCAGCGAAAGCGGCATGGGGGTCCTGGGGGGCGAGCAGCGCGGACATCTTAGGGGGGTTGCGCGGTTGGGGACAGGCCCATGGGCCTGTCCCCATCAGAGCGCGCGGCAAGGTCGTCGCGGGATCGGTCAGCGCATCCTGCGCGCCAGCGGCCGGACCGGCGGCGCGCTTTGATCGGCGAGCGAGGCCCACAGGTGCAGGGCGGCATAGGCCCGCCATGGCCGCCAGGCCTCGGCCCGGGCCAGCAGCTGTTCCGCCGTCGGACGAACGCCGTCGGCGCCTGTCAGGGCGCGCATCAAGGCCACGTCGGCGGCGGGGAAGGCGTCGGGCTCGCGAAGCTGGCGCATGGCGATGTATTGCGCCGTCCATTCGCCGATGCCGGGCAGGGCGCGCAGCCGCTTGACCGTTTCCTCCAGGCCCGCAGTCGGCGACAGCAGATTGGGGTCCTCGACGATCGCCTGGGCCATGGCCGACAGGCAGCGGATGCGGGCGCCGGGCATCTTCATGCCGGACAGGTCGGCAGTCGCGAGCAGAGCGGCCGACGGGAAGGTGTGGGTCAGGCCGGGCTCGGCCCAGGGCGCGGCCAAGGGCGCGCCGTGGGCCGCCACCAGGTCTCCCGCCAGCTTTCGCGCGGCGGCGACGGTGATCTGCTGACCAAGGATGGCGCGGACCGCCAGCTCGAACCCGTCCCAGGCCCCAGGCACCCGCAGGCCGGGCCGGGCGGCGACCATCGGGGCCAGGCCGGGATCCTGCGACAGCACCTCGCCGATCCCCACCGGGTCGGCCGACAGGTCGAACACCGCCCGCACCCGCGCCAGGATGCGGGGCAGGGCCGAGGGCTTGGGAAACCGCACCGCCACGCTCAGCCGGTCGTCGCCGATCGGCCGCACGGCGATGGTCCCGGCGGCCCCGTCCAGGGCGATGGCCCGGCGATAGACGCCGTCGCGCACGATCTCGACACCTGGGATGGCCCGCCTCGCCAGGAAGGCCAGCATGGCGTCCCAGTCATAGGGCGGCCGATAGCGCAGGCTCAGGACGATGGCGTCATTGGCCGGTCCATGTCCTGGGGAAGAGGGCAGGGCCTTGCGACGGCGCAGGGCGGCGGGCGGACAGTCATAGAGCTGCTGGAAGGTCTCGTTGAAGCGGCGCACGCTGCCAAAGCCGGCGGCCAGGGCCACTTCGCCCATCGGCAGGTCGGTCTCGTGGATCAGCTGCTTGGCCAGCAGCACCCGCCGGGTCTGGGCCACGCCGACCGGCGTCGCGCCCAGGTGCTGCAGAAACAGCCGCCGCAGTTGCCGGCCGCCGACGCCGACCCGTCCGGCCAGGGTCTCGACGTCGGCCCCATCCTCACGGGGGGCGTCGAGCGCTCCAGCCTCGATCAGCGCCAGCGCGCGCGACACGGTGTTGGACGCCCCGTTCCACGCCCCCAGCTGCGGCGAGGTCTCGGGCCGGCAGCGCAGGCAGGCGCGATAGCCGGCCTCCTGGGCCGAGGCGGCGGTGGCGTGGAAGCTGACGTTCTCGCGCTTGGGGCAACGGGCCGGGCACACCGGCCGGCAATAGACGCCCGTCGTCCGCACCGCCACGAACAGTCGGCCGTCGAAACGGGCGTCGCGGGTCTGGATGGCGCGGTAACAGGCGTCGGGGTCGAGATCCATGGCGACGATCATAGACCGTGGCGCCGCGCGGTCTCGCGGTTTTCGGACGAGGTCGTCAGGCGCTCGACCTGCCGCCCCGGTTGGGGGAGGACTGGCCGGCGGGCAAGACCCCCTCAGTCGCTTCGCGACAGCTCCCCCTGAGGAGCAGCACCTGCTCGGCCTAGACCCTCGCCCTCTGGGGGAGGTGGTCCGGAGGGCTTTAGGGGGTCTTGCACCGCGGAAAGAAAAAGGCCTCCCGGTTTGCGCCGGGAGGCCTTCGTCGTTCAGCGCTCGGCGCTCAGATCAGCGAATCCCCGGCACCTGCCGCGCGGCTTCCCGCTCGACCTTCTGCTGGTAGGCGAGATCCCCGTACTTGCCGTATTCCATCCGGGCGATGGTGCGCTCGTGAACCTCGTCCGGGCCGTCGGCCAGGCGCAGGGTGCGGATGCCGGCATAGGCCTTGGCCAGGCCGAAGTCGGTGGTGACCCCGCCGCCGCCGTGGGCCTGGATGGCGTCGTCGATGATCTTCAGGGCCAGGCGCGGGGCGGCGACCTTGATCATCGCGATCTCCAGACGCGCCGACTTGTTGCCGGCCTTGTCCATCATGTCGGCGGCCTTCAGGCACAGCAGGCGGCACATCTCGATATTGATGCGGGCCTCGGCGATGCGCTCTTCCCAGACCGACTGATCGGAGATGTACTTGCCGAACGCCTTGCGGCTCATCAGGCGCTTGCACATCTTCTCCAGCGCCACCTCGGCCGTGCCGATGGTGCGCATGCAGTGGTGGATGCGGCCGGGGCCAAGGCGGCCTTGCGCGATCTCGAAGCCGCGACCTTCGCCGAGCAGCAGGCCGTCGATGACCGGCACCCGCACGTTCTTGAGGATCACCTCGGCGTGGCCGTGCGGGGCGTCGTCATAGCCGAACACCGGCAGCATACGGACGATCTCGATGCCGGGGCTGTCCATCGGCACCAGGATCTGGCTCTGCTGCTGGTGGCGGCTGGCGTTGTCGGGGTCGGTCTTGCCCATGACGATCGCGACCTTGCAGCGCGGATCGCCGACGCCCGAGCTCCACCACTTGCGGCCGTTGATCACATAGTCGTCGCCGTCGCGCTCGATGCGGGTCTCGATATTGGTGGCGTCGGAGCTGGCGACTTCCGGCTCGGTCATCAGGAAGGCGCTGCGGATCTCGCCGTTCATCAGCGGGCGCAGCCAGCGCTCCTTCTGCTCCAGCGTGCCATAGCGCATCAACACTTCCATATTGCCGGTGTCGGGCGCCGAGCAGTTGAACACCTCGGAGGCGAAGCCGATCTTGCCCAGCTGTTCGGCGATCAGGCTGTATTCGAGGTTGGTCAGCTGCACGCCCTCGAACTGGAACGTGTCATCGACATGGGTCTGGCCGCTGTGCGGCGGCATGAAGAAGTTCCACAGACCGGCGGCCTTGGCCTTGGCCTTCAGCTCCTCGACGACCTGCACGACCTTCCAGCGCTCCTTGCCGATGACGTTCATCTCGGCTTCGTAGCGGGGGATGGCGGGCACGATGTGCTCGTCCATGAACGCGGTCACGCGATCGAGGAACTGACGCTGCTTGGGGGAGATGTCGAAATCCATGGCGCTTCCCAATCCCTGTTCTTCAAACGCTTGTTTGAAGTGGTTGTAGCACCGGGCCGAGGTTGACGGCAAGCGGACTTGCGGGCGGTGATCGGCTCACGGCAAACTCAGCCGCATGGACATCCAGATTCTCCCCCTCGAAGGCCGCTACGTCCGGCTGGAACCCATCACCCCCGCCCTGCGCGACGAGCTGCGCGGCGCGATCGACTGCGATCCCGCAAGCTGGGAGATCATGTCGACCAATGGCTGCGGCGAAGGCTTCGAGGACTGGTGGGGCGCGCTGCAAGGCGAGACCCAGCGGGGCGAGCGCATCGGCTTCGCCATCCGCCGGCTGTCGGACGGCAAGGTGGTCGGCACCTCCAGCTATCTGAACATCCGCAAGCTGCACAAGGGCCTGGAGGTCGGCTCGACCTTCCTGCATCCCGACGCCCGCTCGGGGCCGATCAATCCGGAGTCCAAGCGGCTGCTGCTGGGCCACGCCTTTGACGCCGGGGCGATCCGG
>JACMOF010000235.1 GCA_014378155.1 Caulobacter sp.
AGCTCAAGCACAGCCGCAGACTGGCCACCCGATACGACAAAACCGCCGACAGCTACATCGGCTTCATACTGGTCGCCTCAGCCCGACTGTGGGTCAGGCACTTCGTCAACAGGACCTAGTCTACGCCGCCGACGCCAGGATCTTGATCTCGGCCTGCGCTAACGGCATGGCCAAGGTCGTGTCGCCGGACTCGGGCAAGGTGACGGCCAGTCTGGCGATTGGCGAAAAGCCCGACGCGGCCTTCTATGACGCCCAGCGCCACCTAGAGCATTTTTCGAGCGAAGTGGTTCCGGTTCGCGTGAAGAAAAATGCGTCAAAACAGGAGATTAGAGCTCACGGACTGACGCAGTCAGGTCGGGAAATGCTCTAGCCTACATCCCCAGCGGCGGCGGCACGCTGTCGGTGATCGCCGTTCGCGGCCCGACGGACGTGGCGGTGATCGACAAGGTGACGACCAAGGTTCGAGCCAAGACCGGGGCCGTCGATTCCGAGACGGGCAAGATCTATCTGCCGTCGGCCGATTACGATCCGCCGGCAACGCCGGGTAGCAAGCCCTCGATGAAGCCGGGCAGCTTCGCCGTTCTAGGGCCAGTGTTCAGTTAGGGGATTCCCAAATATGCGGCTGAATGATTCATAGGAGGTCGGCTTCGAGGAGGGCTGGCTGATGCGACGCTATGGACTGCGGGACGACCAATGGGAGCGGATAAAGGACAGTCTTCCGGGCCGTGAAGGTCATGTTGGCGGGACGGCGAAGGACAACCGGCTGTTTGTCGCAGCGGTGCTCTACCGCTATCGGGCCGGCATTCCCTGGGGCGACTTGCCTGGACGGTTTGGCAATTGGAAGATCACCCACCAGAGGTTCGGCCGATGGTCTGCGAGCGGTATTTTCGCGCGCATTTTCAAGCTGTTGGCCAGTGACCACGACAATGAGTACATGATGGTCGACGCCACCATCGTGCGGGCTCACCAGCACAGCGCCGGGGCGCGAAAAAAAACGGCGAGCAAGCCATAGGGCGCTCCCGAGGCGGGCTGACCACCAAGATCCACGTCATCGTCGATGGCCTAAGCAATCTGGTCGGCATCTCGCTGACCCCGGGCAGGCCTCCGATCTTGGCCAGGCCGAGCCGCTGCTGGCCGGGGTCAGTCCGCGAGCCTTCCTGGCCGACAAGGCTTATGACGCAGACGCCCTGATCCTGGCCCTGGAGGCGCGGGGCATCACCCCGGTCATCCCGCCCAAGGCCAATCGCGTCGCCCCACGCCAGTGCGACTTCGCGCTCTACCGCGAGCGCAACCTCGTCGAATGGTTCTTCAACAAGCTCAAGCACTTTCGAGCCATCGCCACCCGCCACGACAAGCTCGCTCGCAACTTCCTCGCCGCAGTCCATCTCGTCAGCGCAATCATGCTGCTCAACTGAACACAGGCCCTAGGTGTCCGGTTGATAGAACGGACGACCACCAGCTCGACCCCAACCGAAGAGGGCCGGCGCTTCTATCAGCGGTGCCGGCAACGGATCGAAGATTACGTCGACGCCGTCGCCGATGTCCGAGGCCGAACGCAACAGCTCATTGGAGCGTTGTCGGTGAGCGCCCCGCTGGGGCTCGGCGAATTGCGGCTGAACGCCCTGATGCTCCGCTTCCCTGCGGATCATCCCGGCATCAAGGTTGAGCTGATGCTGAGCGGTCGCATGGTTGATCTGGTCGAGGAGGGCGTGGACGGGGCGATCAGGTTGGGCGGCCCCCTACCACCCACCGCCTTGGCCCGTCACATCGCAACCTCTCCCCGCGTCCTGGTCGCCCCGCCTCGCCTGACTACCTACGTCGCGCGCCAAGCGTCCGCCGCCCCGTCGACCTTGCGGCTCATCCCTACATCGGCTTTGCAGGACTCGAAAATCGCGGCGTGCTGGTCTTCGTTCGAGAGGCCGAGCGGGTCTCGGTTTCGACCACGGGCCCTTACAGCGTCAACAGCTCGCTCGTGCTCCGGCAGTGCTTCCTTCAGGGCGTCGGCCTTTGCAGCGCACCGGGTTGGCTGGTGCAAGACTTGATCGACGCCGGCGAGCTCGTTCGCGTGTTGCCGGACTGGACCCTGCCGCCTCAAACCGTGCATCTCGTCTATCCGACCCGGCGGTATCTGCCGCTGCGGACCCGGACCTTCCTCCAGGCCATGACGGACCAAATACCCGCCCTGTCGGGATTTCGGCCGCCGCGCCCCGTTTAGGGCCGCCTAGGTCGGACAAGGTTGTAAAGCTCGCCGCAATCACGCTGCGATGGCGTCGCGGGAGACGTGCGAGCGCGGGTCTGGAGTCCAAGATCCACGCCGTGCGCACGGCCGTCAGCGCGAAGGGCCGCTCACCACCCTTTGCGGCCGGTCGTTTGGTCCGCTAAATGGCCAACGGCCACTCATAGTTCTCCGCAGCATCCGTATCTGCGCGCCAACTTCCAAAACATCGCTGAAAACGTTGAGGATTCACCGTCTGGGGAACCGTCTCTCGACGTTTGCTACACACCCTTGCTACACAATCCTGACCACGATCCGGGGCTAAGTATCCGAGATCGTTCAGCTAAACACTTGCGGGGCTGCTACACAAACGCGCTACACATTCGAACGCATTTCGTATGCCGGGGCGGTCGTTACTACTACCGGCGCCGTGTCCCCGGATCGTTGCGGGCGATTGTCGGCAAGAGGGAAATCTGGCGTTCGTTAGAGACGGACAGCCCCACGGTCGCCCTGCGCCGTTCGCATCAGATCGCGGCTTCCATCGAGCGGGACTTCGAACTGGCCCGCGTCCGGTCAGGATTGCCAGTCGATCAAACGATCACTGGTGGGCGGGTTGAGCCAGTCGCAGCACTCCAGGTTCCGGCCTTGGCCTCGCGTTGATAGCTGCGATCGCTGAGCTCCATGGCGCCGAACTCAGGCTGTCGGACAACAGTCCCGGCTTGGTGGTGGAGGTTCACTTCGCGAACGCCGGAAAACCTTGAGGTCGATAGTCGGCAACCTTGCTGTAAGGCCGCCATGCGTAGCCTGCTTCGCGCCACCTAGCCGGCGTGTCAGCTTCTCGCGTGCTTGCTTCCAATCGATCGCGGCGGCTGAGAAAACCGCGACCCAGGGAAAGGCCGACGGTGGTCAAGACGCCGAGGAGCGCCCTGCAATCATCGCTTGTTCTCGCCGCCACCGCCGGAATTTTCTATAAATCCGCCAAGTCAGGCCGATGGTCATAGAACTCAACCTGCATCCGCATCGGGCCGGCAGGCGTCACGAAGTGAGGTTGCTCCGGAAGGACGAGGCCCAACCGCTCGGGCGTCAGGCGCTGCTCGTCTGGTGGATCGAGGATCGTGAAGACAACCTTGCCCTCAAGGACCCGGATCACGCCCCAGACGCCGACCTTAGTGCGGTGATCGCGGCGCAATGCAGCCGGCAGACTGGTTTCATCAAATACGGACGTGGTGCGGTAGGGCTGCGAGACCTGTGCGGGTTCCATGTCACGCAGTCAGTCGGATGTCGTGGGCATGGGGCGGATAAGGCGCCGCGGCGTGGTCGATGGGTAGGCCGGCAAGCGTGCTGGCGAACCCGTGATTGACGTCACGATGATGAGCTTCGTCCGCGCGAACGACAAGCACGACATCTCGTAGGGTCGCGGTGTCGGGCAGCTTCCAATAGTGCTTGGCGATGGCGGGGGCCTCGACGTTGGGCGAACGGCCCTCGTCGATCTCCTTCAGATAGAGGGTGTAGCTGATCACCGCCTCTTCCTCGAAATATCCGACGACGCGGTGGGCGGTGCGGCTGGAGACCAGGTAGAGCAGGAAGAAGGCGATATAGAAGATCCACTGGACGAGGATGATCACCAGGCGCTCGAAGAGGTTGGGCTGGGCGATCTGCACGAAGGTCATCAGGTGCATGCGCTCGTTCTCAGCCTCCTCCATGAGGGTGCGGATCCAGCCGTCGTCGTCCTTCATGCGGCGCAGGGCGGTCAGGTGGTTGATCGTCGCCCCGACCATGCCGGGGACAGCCGCGACCGTTTCCAGCACGATGGCGCGGTGCCCGTAGCGCTTGGCGAAGAAGGTGTCGGCGGCGAAGCGCAGCAGCTTGGTGAAACCCAGGGCGAACCGATCCGAAAAGCCGACCGGCTTGTGATGAACCACGGGCTCCGCGACCGCCTCCTCGGCCAGGGCTCGTGGGTCGGGTGCGAGAATCTTGTTGACCACGATGTACCCCTTTTGGGCTTGGGCCGCAGCGGGAGCACTGCGCGGCTGACGGAAAAAACAATGCAGGCCAGCTTCCCGACGCCCTGGGTTGGGAACGTGTGTCAGGGCCGCCTGTTCCGTAAGCTGGGGAGTTCCGGCGTCGCTCGGGAACCCCACCTGCCGGCGTTCAGAATGGGGTCTTCATGGCTGATGAAATTCCCGGCGCCTCAGACCGCGCGAGGCTACGCGAGAAGGCGCTCTCGAGGTGGGATAACGAAGGCGGCGCGAGCCGCCAGGGACCACAAGAAGGCTCACCTGCGGAGGAAGCGGGCCCCGACCGCGAGCCTCAAATAACCAACACCGAACTGGTGCAGCTTCGGGTTCGCGTGATCGCGCTTGAGAACCTGATGATCGCTTTGCTGGCCGAAGGCTCTGACAGGCAGGCGGAGGTTGTCCGCGATATGGCAGCCTACATCTCGCCGAGGCCAGGTTTCACACATCACCCCCTAACGATCCACGCCGCCGCCCACATGATCGACCTCGTCCAGCGGGCTGCTCATTTCAGCTCTCGGGCAGATCCCGATGGCTAAACAATTCGATGTCGGTGATCGCGTCAGCTGGAACTCCGAGGCCGGCCGTGTCAGCGGGACGATCATCCGCGTCCATACTCGGGACGTCGACTACAAGGGCCATACCCATCACGCGAGCCCTGCGATCCCGCAGTACGAGATCAAGGGCAGCAAGACCGATCACATCGCCATGCATCTGGGCGCAGCGCTCAGCCGGCTGACATGAGCAACAAGCCCACGACCCCGGAGCCGCTGGAGGCGGCCATTACCCAGGCCGACGATCGCCTGGTGGCGGATCACTGGATGCCGCCGCAAGCCGGCATCGTCCCGAGGGTGCGCGTCGGCCGGCGCTGGATCAGCGTGCTCTGGGCGCTCCCCATCGGGACTGCCGCGCTCATGGTGTTGATCGCCGTCGCCCA
>JACMOF010000236.1 GCA_014378155.1 Caulobacter sp.
ACCATGCTGGAGATCAGGCTCAACAGGATGCCCCACAGGCTGCAGCCGAAGGCGCCCTGCATGGCGGTCATGGTCTGCCCGAGCGACTTCGCCAGCTGGGCCGGGGCGGTCGCCTGGGCCGCCACGGCCAGTTGCGGGGCCAGCGTGCTGAGCGACCCGGCCAGGCCCAGCACCGTGCCGAGCAGTCCGGCCAGCATCAGCAGGTTCGGGACGTTGCGCACCAGCCCCAGCCGCGACTCGCCGACCTGAATGACGGCCTCGGTGGCCGCCTGCGTGTCAGGCGTGGCGAGCGTCCGGGCGCGCGTCACGGCCAGCACCACCCGCCGGATCAGGCTGCCTTCCGGGTAGGCGCGGACCACGTCCAGCGCCTCCTCAGCCATCTCCTCGGCTTCGGGCGGGTCCTCGGTATCGAGGGCCGGTTGGACCTTGGCCCGCACCGCCTGAAGCCGGGTGTGCTCCGTGCCCGCCTCCGCCTTGGCCCGCAGCACGGTCAGCAGGAAGTACACGGTGAGCGGCAGCATGATGACCAGCAGCACCAGCCAGCCCTCGGGCCGCAGGTTCAGCAGGGCGGAGAAGAGGTGGTCCATCTCAGCTCACCGGGAACAGGCTGTACTTCTCGCCGAAGGGATGCTGCTCGTCGTCCGGGTGCCAGCCGCAGCGCAGGCCCTGCCGCAACGCCTCTTCCTCGGTCGCGCCGACCAGCCCGCCGCACTTCTTGCAGTAGAAGCCGTCGTGCTTGGCGGTGATGCCGCGCCCGAGGGAATCTCCCTCGCGCCGGAACAGGCCGAAGATCATGTTCTGGTCCGGCGGGAACTGCGTGAGCAGCGCGTGCCGGCGGGCGTCGTCCTCGGTCAGGTAGGCCACCAGCGACTTGCGGGCCTGATCGTCGTTCCAGTCGGCCACCGCGCGGGCGTCGCCGTGCTGGAGCTGGTCGTGCAGCCACGACACGTAGCCGGCCATGCTGCCGGGCGGCGTGGTCAGTTCCCGTGCGGTGGCCTCGATGGACGCCCGCAGGATGGCGCTGGCATTGGTGAGCGGCTTGCCCAACATGTCGCGGTTCTCGAAGGCCAGCATCCGGGCGGCCTTGGCGAAGCGGCCCGGCAGGCGGCGGCGGCGCAGGGACGCGTCGGCGTTCTCGCCGGCTCCGGCCGGCCAGGTCATCATCAGGTGCCCGCCTTCCAGCCGGAGCACACCGTGCAGCGCCGCCAGGAAGATCAGGTTCTCGGCGGCCGCCAGCTGCCGGATCTCGTCGTCCTTGATCGGGGTCCAGTCGATGTCGGCGCGCTTCCTGGTGAAGTAGGTCTTGAAGTTGGGCGGCGTGCTGAACGACAGTTCCCGCAGGTCATCCACGCCGCGCAGGGCGAACTTGTACCACTCCTCGAGCATCACCACCCGGAAGGGGTCGGTGCCTTCGGTGGGGATGGCGCTGGGGTAGCTCGAAGTCCAGGGCTGGACCGCCTTCTTGAAGTCCGGCGTCAGGTTTCGCCCGATCAACCGCTTGATCTTGGGCAGCGGGCTCATCGGGTCCGGCTGACCCTGGGTCTCGTTCAGGCGCAGGAACAGGTTGGCCTTGGTGGCGGCGCTGATGGCGGCGCTGTCCGGATTGAAGGACGGGCTGCGCTGGTCGTACATGCGCGTGACCACGTCCTTCTGGGTGTTGCGCAGGGTCGCCTCGAACGGGGCCAC
>JACMOF010000237.1 GCA_014378155.1 Caulobacter sp.
GTAGCTGGGCGGGCCGGCGGCGGCCTTGTGCTGCTGGCCGGTGACCACGTCGAACTTGACCACCGCATGGAGTTTGTCGTCGGCGCCCTCGGCCGGGGCGTAGCCCTTGCCCTTCTGGGTGACGACATGGACCAGCACCGGCTTCTCGTCGAAGTTCTTGACGTTCTTTAGCACGCTGACCAGGGCGTCCATGTCGTGGCCGTCGATCGGGCCGACATAGTGGAAGCCCAGTTCCTCGAAGAAGGTGCCGCCGGTGACCATGCCGCGGGCATATTCCTCGGCCTTCTTGGCCGCGTCGCGCAGCGGCGTGGGCAGCTTCTCGACCACGGTCTTGCCCAGCTTGCGCACCTTGCGATAGGCGCCGCCGGAAACCAGGTTGGCCAGATAGGCGCTCATGCCGCCCACCGGCGGGGCGATCGACATGTCGTTGTCGTTGAGGATGACGATCAGGCGCTTGGTGGTGTCGACCGCGGCGTTCATCGCCTCATAGGCCATGCCGGCGCTCATCGAACCGTCGCCGATCACGGCGATGACGCTGTTGTTCTCGCCTTTCGCATCGCGGGCGGCGCAGAAGCCCAGGGCCGCCGAGATCGAGGTGGCCGCGTGGGCCGCGCCGAACGGGTCGTATTCGCTCTCGGCCCGCTTGGTGAAGCCCGACAGGCCGCCGCCCTGGCGCAGGGTGCGGATGCGGTCGCGGCGACCGGTAAGGATCTTGTGCGGATAGGCCTGGTGGCCGACGTCCCAGATGACGATGTCCTTGGGCGTCTCGAACACGTGGTGCAGGGCGACGGTCAGCTCGACCACGCCCAGGCCCGCGCCCAGATGGCCGCCGGTCACCGAGACCGCGTCGATGGTCTCGGCCCGCACCTCGCTCGCCAACTGCTTGAGTTCAGCCACGCTGAAGCCGCGCGTGTCGGCCGGTGACGAGATGGTGTCGAGAAGAGGGGTCAAAACAGGCATGTCCGAAGAAAGCGCGGTCAGTTGCGTCGGTCCAGCACGAAATCCACGCTGCGACGCAGATGATCGGCTCGTTCGCCGAAAATATCGAGATGTGACTTGGTTTGCACGGCCAACAGGTTGACCCGCTCCTTGGCCGCGTCAAGGCCCAGCAGGGTGACGTAGTTGGCCTTGCCCTTGGCGTCGTCCTTGCCGCCGGCCGCCTTGCCCAGCACAGCCTCGTCGCCCTCGACGTCGAGAATGTCGTCGACGATCTGGTAGGCCAGGCCGAGGTCCTGGGCAAATCCCATCAGGGCCGAGCGCTCTTCCGGCTTGGCCCGGGCGATGATCAGCGGAATCTCGAAGGCAAACGCGACCAGGGCGCCGGTTTTCAGGCGCTGCATGCGGGCCACGGCCCCCAGGTCGTCGCGGACGCCCAGCAGGTCGATCATCTGGCCGCCGCACATGCCTTTGGCGCCCGAGGCGATGGCCAGCTTGCGCACCAGCTCGGAGCGCACATTGCCATCGTCGTGAGTGTCGGGGTGGGCCATGATCTCAAAGGCCGCAGTCTGTAGCGCGTCGCCGGCCAGGATGGCCGTGGCCTCGTCGTACTGGATATGCACGGTTGGACGGCCGCGACGCATGTCGTCATCGTCCATGGCCGGCAGGTCGTCATGCACCAGGCTGTAGGCGTGGATACATTCCAGCGCGCAGGCCGCCCGCAGCACCGGTCGCTCGGGCAGGTCGAACATCTTGCCGGTTTCCAGGGCGAAGAATGGCCGCAGCCGTTTGCCAGGACCCAGGGCCGCATAGCGCATGGCCTCGGTCAGCCGGCTTTCCGGGCCCTCGGCGCGCGGCAACAGCTCGTCCAGCGCCACGGTCACGATATCTGCAGCTTGGACGATGCGCTTCTCGAGGTCGATCAAAACAGTTTTCCCCCGTTGGGAACGTCACGGTCCACATCGACCAGCACCACCCCGCCCTCGGCGTCGGGGAAGCCCAGGCACAGGACCTCCGACTTCATGGGTCCGATCTGGCGCGGCGGAAAATTGACCACGGCGGCCACCCGGCGGCCGACCAGCTCGTCCAGCTGGTAGTGCTTGGTGACCTGGGCCGAGGACTTCTTGATCCCGATCGCGGGACCAAAATCGATGGTCAGCTTGTAGGCCGGCTTGCGCGCCTCTGGAAATGGAGCGGCCTCGATGATCGTGCCGATGCGAATATCGACGCGCTCGAAATCCTCATAGCCGATCTGGGGCGAGGCCTGACCCATCAGTTGAACTCGGCCGCCTCGGCGGTCACGGCCCCGCCTTGGCCGAGCACGATCTTTTCGACCTTCAGGCGAGCGGCTTCCAGCTTCTTCTCGCAATGGGCCTTCAGCGCAGCGCCATCTTCGTAGATCTCGATCGAGCGCTCGAGCTCGGCCTTGCCGGACTCCAACTCGCCGACGATCTGCTCCAGCCTGGCCAAGGCCTGCTCGAAGCTCATGCCTTCAAGATCTTGCGGACTGATCATTTCTACTCCGGGGCGAACCGGCGCACCCTAGTGGCGGGGCGCCGCTCGGGCAACGCCGTTGGCTCGGCATTTGGTGAACGAAGTTCAGGGGATGGACGCGGCTGACGCTCTGACGGGCGCCTAGACCCGCTCGAAGCGCTTCACGCACCAGTATTTGAACCCCTGGTCCAGGGTCTTCTTCAGGCCGCGCTTCTGCAGGGACAAGCCGATCATGGTGTTGAAGAAGCCATGGGCGATCAGCAACACTTCCTGGCCGTTCTCGGACAGGCCGATCAGCAGGTCGGCGGCCTGGTCTGCGCGGGTGTCGGCTTCGGCGCGGCTCTCCTGGCCGGCATGGTGATCGAAGAACCACCACCAGAAACGGGCGAAAAAGCCCCAGTTCTTGGGCGACATGCGGATCCAGGGCGGCCAGGGCGGCGGCGGCAGCGGGGCCTCGATGAACAGCGGATCGCGCGCGAACGCCCTGCCGGCGGCGACCGCGTCAGCGGTCTCGATCGAGCGGCGGCGGGTCGAGGCGACGATGACGCCGGCCCGCTGGGCGGTGGTCAGCAGCGAGGCGGGCGGCGTCTGGCCGGGCAACAAGCCGCCCTCCTCGTAGCGCGCCCACCATTCGCCATAGGCCGGAGCGTTGAAGCGGATCTTGCGCGACAGGGCCGGTTCGCCGTGACGAGCCAGCGTGATGGCGCCGGGCCGGACAGCCGGGAAAAGGTGGTCGGCGCTGGGTTCGTCGGCCATAGATTCTGGAAGCTCGACTTCGCGCCGTGCGCGAATCCCTGAGCCCTTCACCCCTCCTGCAACGCTTTGACATGGGCGGCCGCCGAGCGGCCGAGCGCTTCTAGGTCGTAGCCGCCCTCGAGCGAGGAAACAATACGCCCGCCGCATCGGCGGTTGGCCACCGAGACGATCGCCCGGGTCGCCCAGGCGAAATCCTCGGCCTCCAGGCTTTGCTGGGCCAAGGGGTCGCGGACATGGGCGTCGAAGCCGGCCGACACCAGGATCAGGTCCGGCGCGAAGCCATCGACCTGATCCATCAGCCCCTCGAAGCCGTAGCGCCAGGCTTCTCGAGGCGCATGGGGCGGCACGATGGCGTTGGCGACATTGCCGACTCCGGTCTCCGCCGGATCGCCGGTGCCCGGATAGAGCGGCGACTGGTGGATCGAGGCGAAGAAAACCGAGGCGTCGTTCTCGAACGCGGCCTGGGTGCCGTTACCGTGGTGAACGTCGAAATCGACGATGGCCACGCGCTTCAGGCCCGAGGCCTGGGCCACGCGAGCGGCCACGGCGATGTTGGAGAACACGCAAAAGCCCATCGCGGCGTCCGGCTCTGCATGGTGCCCCGGCGGGCGAACGGCGCAGAAGGCCCGGGTGCGTTGGCCCGCCGCCACGGCCCGCACGGCGGCGGTCACCGCCCCGGCCGCCCGGCGCGCGGCCTTCAGGCTGCCGGTCGACAGGATGGTGTCAGGGTCCAGGGCCCGGGTCCCGCCATGCGGAGCGGCGGCCAGGATGGTCTCGATGTAGTCCTGCGGATGCACCAGGGCCAGATCGGCCAGATCGACCAGCGGGGCCTCGAAGATCTCCAGGTCCAGCCCGCCGTCGTCCTCCAGCGCGTCGATCACCGCCCGCAGGCGCTCTGGTCGTTCGGCATGGCCGTCGCCGGGCCGATGGTCGAGCATGTCGGCATGGGTGTGAAGCGCCACCTCCATGATCAGCCCACCTTGCGCGGCGTGAAGACGACCGGCGGACTGGCCAACAGGTTGGCGTCGCCCCAGGCCTTGAGGGCCACGATCACCGGCTCCAGACTGCGGCCGCGCGCCGACAGGGCGTAGTCGACGCGTGGCGGGACCTGGGCGTGAACGGTGCGGACAATCAGACCGTCGCGCTCCAGCTCCCGCAATTGCTTGGTCAACATCCGCTGGGTCACAGCGCCCAGTCGCCGCCCCAGGGCGCTGAACCTCAGCCCGCCGCTCAGCAGGTGGTAGAGGATGACGCCCTTCCACTTGCCGTCGATCAGACCCAGCGTCGCCTCGACGCCGCACTCCTTCGGATCGTCCACGGCTCGCTCCTTGGTATCCCGATGGATACTACGTACAGAAAAAGTCCGTACTTGCGAAGTTGGCTGCGGCAAGCGATCTCGTGCGGCGCGGCGGCGCCGCAATTTCGGAGACACTGCCCATGAAGATCGTTGGCTTCCGCGAGCCCTTGCCTCTCACCGAGCCGAGCGCCTTGCTGGATCTTGAGGCCGCCGAGCCGACGGCGACGGGCCACGACCTTCTGGTCCGCATCAAGGCGGTTTCGGTGAACCCGGTCGACACCAAGGTCCGCAGTAGCGCCGAGCCGCCGGCCGGCGAGCCCCGGATCCTCGGCTTTGACGCGGCCGGTGTCGTCGAGGCTGTCGGCGAGGCCGTCACGCTGTTCGCGCCCGGCGACGAGGTCTTCTACGCCGGCGCCATCGGCCGGCCGGGCTCGAACGCCGAGTTGCAGGTTGTCGACGAGCGCATCGTCGGCCGCAAGCCAGCAAGCCTAGGCTTCGCCGAGGCGGCGGCCATGCCCCTGACCTTCATCACCGCCTGGGAGATGCTGTTCGACCGGTTCGACGTAGCCCGTGACGGCGGTGAGGGCCAGACCCTGGTGATCATCGGCGGGGCCGGCGGGGTGGGGTCGGCGATGATCCAACTGGCGCGCAAGCTGACCCAACTGACAGTGGTCGCCAGCGCCTCGCGCGACGAGACCCGCCAATGGGTCGGCGAACTCGGCGCGCATCAAATCTTCGACCATTCGCAGCCCCTGGCCGACGAACTGGCCCGGTTGGGCGCCACCGACCCGGCCTATATCGCCTGCCTGACCCATAGCGCCGAGCATTTCCCGGCCGTCACCGCGGCCATTGGCCTGCAGGGCAAGATCGGCATCATCGAGGCCGACGGACCGATCGACATTCGCCCGTTGCATTACAAGAGCGCCTCGATCCATTGGGAATTCATGTTCGCCCGACCGCAAGGCACGCCGGACATGATCGCCCAGCACCATCTGCTCAATGCCGTGGCCGACCTGGTCGATCAGGGCGTGTTGCGCACCACCCTGACCGCCGTGGTCGGCAAGATCCGCGCCGCCGACCTGATCGAGGCCCATCGTCAGGTGGAAGGCGGCCGGGTCATCGGCAAGCTGGTGCTCGAGGGCTTCTAGACGATCGGCGCGCGCGGCGGCTATGTCTCGGCCATGAGCCTCGACATCCGCCGCGCCACGCCCGCCGACGCCGACACCCTGTCCTCGCTGGGGGCCCGCACCTTCAGCGAAACCTTCGGCCATCTCTACCCGTCCGAGGACCTGGAGACCTTCCTGGCCTATGCCTACGGCCTGGAACGCACCCGGCGAGACCTGGCCGATCCAGCGAAGGCGAGCTGGCTGCTGGAGGACGAGGACGGCGAGGCCATCGGCTACGCCACCGCCGGACCCTGCGGCCTGCCCCATGCGAAGGCCTCGGCCGAGCACGGGGAATTGCACCGGCTCTATGTGCTGAAGGCCATGCAGGGTGGAGGCCGAGGGTCACTGCTCCTGACCACCGCGCTCGACTGGCTGGTGAAGGCCGGTCCTCGCCCACTGTGGATCGGCGTTTTCTCGGAGAACCTGGGCGCGCAGAAGCTTTATGCGCGGCTGGGGTTCGAGAAGGTCGGGGAATATCGCTTCCCGGTCGGCGAGACGCAGGACCTGGAGTTCATCCTGAGACGGGGGTGAAAACCCAATTCCTCCCCCCATGGGGCATGGCAATCGCAGATGAGCGCGAGACGACTTCCCCCTTCCCCCTTTGATGGGGGAAGGGCCGGGGATAGGGGTGAAAGACTGTCCGGACGGGGGCGCGCAAGGACGAATATCTCGGGCGCCTTGCCTGCGAAACCGCAGCATCACCCCCACGCCCGCCCCTCCCCCATCAAGGGGGAGCGAGAAAAAGTCAGCTCCAAACCATATGCGATAGCCCTGCCCACAAGGCCCATAGGGGTAGGACCTGTTGCCTTGGCCGCCCGAACCCGCCATCCTTCGAACAACCGTTCGAAAGCACGCCTGCCATGTTCCTCCGCTTCTTTTCCGAGCTCCGCGCCGCCAAGGTGCCGGTCTCCCTGCGCGAGTACCTCCTGTTGATGGAGGCGCTGGACAAGGACGTCATCGATCGCCGCATCGAGGACTTCTATTTCCTGTCGCGGGCCAGCCTGGTGAAGGACGAGAAGAACCTCGACAAGTTCGACCGAGTGTTCGGCCATGTGTTCAAGGGGCTTGAAACGGTCGAAGACGGCCTGACAGCCGACATCCCGGCCGAGTGGCTAAAGGCCCTGACCGAAAAGTTCCTGACCGACGAAGAGAAGGCCCAGATCGAGGCCATGGGCGGCTTCGACAAGTTGATGGAGACCCTGCAGGAGCGCCTGAAGGAACAGAAGGAGCGCCACGAGGGCGGCTCAAAATGGATCGGCTCGGGCGGCACCTCTCCCTTCGGAAACA
>JACMOF010000238.1 GCA_014378155.1 Caulobacter sp.
ACAGGGGGCTTTTTGCGTTTGGTCCCCCGCCGAAGGTCCATCAAATGAGGTCACTGGACCCGAAAATTGGGCTTCGCGCGATGGGCAAGGGCGTTCCGTGGGCTAGCACGGAACAGCCTGACGCACTGGGATTGGGATTGCAGGCGAGCATTTCCCTTGGAGGGGGTGTCCTGGCCCGCCTACAACTGAACTTCACCATCGAGACGCAATCCTGATCGCCGCTACGATCTCCCGACCGCCAGAGCTGTGCGCCATCAGGTCCAGACCTAGGCGGAGATCCGGGCGGCTTCCTGGCCGGACCCGGCGGGTCAAAGCTTCGCTTCCGCCAGCACGACGGGGTCACTCTGCGAGCGGAAGCACTCGGGGTCGAACTCCGCCAAAGAGGCCAGGCCGTCCCAATCCAGGATCGCCAACTGTCCATCGCGCAACGTCGCCAAGCCCATCTTATCGAGGCTCTGTAGAGTTCGGTGGGTATGGACGACCGACATGCCAGGGGCGTTCGCGATGTCCGACTGCAGGGCGGGGAGGGGGCAGCGGCCGCGCACATAGCCCGGGGTTGGAACGGGCCAGGGGTAAAGGCCTATCGGCGTCCCATGCGCCTTGGTTCGGCGCATGGGACGAAACGACGGTTCAGGAGACCTAGAACACCTTGCGAACCATGGGCTCGCGCGCCCAGATTCGCCCCGCCTGGGCCGCTGCGATGAAGTCGGCTACGGCCGCCTTGGGCAGGTTGATCAAACCGGCGTCGGCGTCCGGATTGGCCTCGGAGAGGCCGCCCTTGACGAACAGCGGCGCGGCTGACGGCAGGTAGGCGATCACCTTCAGATGGCCGAACGCGTCACGCACGAAATTTACCGCCGTGGCCTCTAGCGCCAGAGCCGCCCCGCCTTCATCCGACGGCAGCAGGACCACGGCGTCGAACAGCATCGAGGGACCACCATCAACCCGGAAGTCGGCGGCAACGAGTTCGCCGCTCGCCGTCACCACGCCGGAGATCGTCGGTGCGACGATGGCCAGCTTCGCGCCAGCGGCCGCCACCGCTTGGCGGACTTCAGCCAGAATGGCGTCGTCCACGCCGTCGGTCACCAGGCAGCCGACCTTTCGACCGATCAAACCCGGCGCGGCCTTGGCCAGGATACTGAGGGCCGGGGAGAGCTCCATCTCGCTAGCGGGGATGGGCGCAGGCGCCGGCGTGATTTCGCCACGCAGGCCAAGACCGGTCGCGACGCGCAATGCCAGTGTTTCGTCGATATTGACCAGGCGCGACAGCATGGCTTCACGAACCGAGGCCAGATCGCATTTGCTCAGCTCGAAGATCAAGGCGGCGACGATATGGTTCCGTTCCGGCTCGGTCTGGCTGAAGAAGAACATCCGAGCCTGGGTGTAGTGGTCGGCGAAAGCGTCTGGACGCACACGCAACTGCTCGCCCGTCTCGAGCGCGGGGAAGGTCTTGTAGCCCGTCGCCTGGGATTCCCGCGCCACGTCCGCACCCATGTTGGAGGGCTCGTAGTTCACCTGACCCTTGGGGACGTTCATCTGCATGTGGCCGTCGCGCTGCAGATTGTGGAACGGACACTTGGGCTGGTTGATCGGGATCTGGTGGAAATTGGGTGAGCCCAAGCGCTTGAGCTGGGTGTCCTGGTAGGAGAACAGCCGGCCTTGCAGCAGCGGATCGTTGGTAAAGTCGATGCCGGGCACAACGTGCGAGGCGCAATAGGCGACCTGCTCGGTCTCCGCGAAGAAGTTGTCGGGGTTACGGTCAAGCACCATGCGACCGACGACGCGTAGCGGAATGACTTCCTCGGGAATGAGCTTGGTGGGGTCCAGGACGTCGAACGGGAGGGCGTCGGCCTGTTCCTGGGTGAAGGTCTGCAGGCAGAACTGCCATTCGGGGAAGTCGCCGGTGTCGATGGCCTCCCACAGGTCGCGGCGGTGGAAGTCGGGATCGGCGCCGTTGATCTTCACCGCTTCATCCCAGACGACGGACTGGGCATTGAGCTTGGGCCGCCAGTGGAACTTGACGAAGGTCGAGGCGCCGGCGGCGTTGACCAGCCGGAAGGTGTGAACACCGAAGCCCTCCATCATCCGGTAGGAGCGCGGGATGGTCCGATCCGACATGATCCACATGATCATGTGCATGCTCTCGGGCGTCAGGGAGATGTAGTCCCAGAAGGTGTCATGGGCCGTTTGGGCCTGCGGGAATTCCCGGTCGGGATCCTGCTTGGCCGCATGGATCAGGTCGGGAAACTTGATGGCGTCCTGGATAAAGAACACCGGGATATTGTTGCCGACGAGGTCGAAATTGCCCTGTTGAGTGTAAAACTTCACGGCAAAGCCGCGCACATCGCGGGCCAGGTCGGGCGAGCCCTTGTTTCCGGCCACCGTCGAGAACCGGGTGAACACCGGGGTTCGCTCGCCGGGCCGCTGCAGGAAGTCCGCGGACGTGATGTCGGACAGGTCCTCGAGACACTCGAAAAAGCCGTGGGCCGCCGAGCCGCGGGCATGGACAACGCGCTCGGGAATCCGCTCGTGGTCGAAGTGCATGATCTTTTCGCGCAGGATGAAGTCCTGCAGCAGCACCGGTCCGCGCGGGCCGACCTTCAGCGAATTCTGATTGTCGCTGATCGGCACGCCCTGATTGGTGGTCAACTGGCTGGCCGGGTCGCCGGCCTGCTGGTGCAGTTCGCCGCCCGGCGCGACCAGGGTTTCACCGACGGAGCCATTTCGGTCCTGGGCGCCGTTCACGGGAGATTTCGCAGTGGTGTTGGAGGGGCTCTTGGCCATGATGGGGTGTCCTTCGAGCCGCGTGGGCTCGCCGTGGAGGGAGGGGGGGCTGTCAGACGGGAACGGGGGGAACGGCCAGCAAAGCCATCAGCTCTGCCTTACGCGCGACGAGCTTGGCGCCCAGAGCGTCCAGGTCGATCGTGGTCTGGCGGACTTCGGGGAAGAGCTCCTCCTCCTCCTCCTTGACGTGGTGGCGGACCTGCTCGCCCAGCACCTTGACCTTGGCGTCGTAGAGGGGCTGTCCTGGCGCGCCGGCCTTGATCTGAGCGATGAGGGTCTTGGCCTCCATGTGCTCGACGATGGCCTCATCGATCAGGTCGTTGTCGCCAGTCTCTTCGCGGGCTGTTGGGTAGAAGAGCTCTTCCTCGATCCGGGCGTGAACCTTGAGCGCCAGGCAGATCTTGTCGGCCAGCGCCTTCTTGGCCGTGTCGTCGGTGAGGGTCTCGTATTGGTCGAAATAGTCGTCCACGTCGCGGTGGTCGGCGATGAGCAGCGAAAGGGCGTCGGGTCGGCTGGTCTTGGGTGCGGCAGCGGCCTTGGTCGCCGCGCGTGTCGAAGTCTTCCTGGCTTTGGTCTTAGCCGTGCTGGCCATGAGAGGAATTCCAAACGGGGATGAAGCCTGATCAACCGACCCCGTGGCCCCTCGTTCCAGTCATCGCGGGCAGCAACGTTTTTCCGAGCGGCTTGCAGGACTCACCAGCGAGGAGGGTTTGCGCGTGCGCGCCACCGAAATGGCCGGCAACACCCAATTTCATGGCTGTCGACCAGTTTGGCTTGATTGAGGATCACGCCGGCCAGATCGGTCGGCCGGTCGTCCCATCGGTCTCAGCGGGCTCGGAGCTCATTTATCAAATGATACATTGGCGGCGCGCTGTGGAGACTGCTCGATATCGTCGTCAATGGACTGGCCGTCGTTGCGAGGACGCCCCACAATCCGCGCCACGGCCAGGTCCGTGGTTACATTGCCCAAGGTCCGGAAGATGTCGGGGACAGTCTCGACCGCCAGCAAGACCGGCAGGGCGTCGAGGGGCACGCCCATCGCCAGACAGACCGGGCCGATGGTCGCGAAGAATGAGACCTGAGCGGGCAGGCCGACGGCCGCAAGGCTCACCGCCGCGGCGACGAGAACGCCTATGCCCAGATTGGCTGGCGACAGACCGACGCCGTGAAGATGGGCCAGATAGATGGCCACGGCGATATTGGCCGCCGCGCTCGCGGCCCGGAAGGTTGACACCGAAAGCGGCAAAACGACCTCTGCTGCCCCGGGTGAGGTTCGCAGAGCATGGGTCGCGGTGATCATCGCGGGCAGGCAGGCGAGCGAGGACTGCGTGCCCAGGGCCACGACCTGAACGGGCAGGGCCGCCTTGGCGAAGGTCATGGGAGAAATTCGCCCCACCAACGCCGCCAGGACATACGCCGCAAGGGTGATCGCCAGGCAGGCGGCGACCACGATCAGGACGTAATGAGCTAATGCGCCAGCCGCCCCCAGCCCCATCTTGGCCCCAACCCCGAAGCCGAGCGCCATCACGCCAAGCGGGCCGACCAGCAGCACCCAGCGAACGATGACCAACATGGTCGCCACGACCGCCTCGAAGAAGGTCGTCAGCGATGTCCGCAGGTGGGTTTCGATCCGGCTCGCCGCGAACCCGAAGAAGAGGGCGAAGACGACCAGGGGGGCCATGCTCATCTCGGCTGCGGCCTTGACCGGGTTCGCAGGGATCACGCCCTTGAACCATGCCCCAGCTTCAGCCACGACGGGCGGAGCTGAGCCGGCCAC
>JACMOF010000239.1 GCA_014378155.1 Caulobacter sp.
GTCTTGAGGCGTTTGGCCCTTGATCGAGGACTTTGCGGCGGACCGCCGGCGCCCGGCCCAGAACTCAACGCGTGCAGGAGTTTGGCTCCAACCGCATCGTCTTTCATGTCGCCCAGACAGGTATGGAGATCGTCGAGCGCCGCGACATAGACGTCATCGGGGGCATGATCGTGAAGACCCTGGAACATCTCGGTATTGTATCCCAGAGTCTTCAGCCGCCGCCGTAAACGATGGCGCGCGTGCTGGTCGCCTCGCACATCGCGCGACCCGGCCTGGCGAACCTGGGCGTCGGCGAGCAGCGGCTTAAGGCGCCGACAAGCAGCCCCTTCGCAGACTTCGGCTTCAAACATCACGGCGTTCATGGGCGCGGCGCTCACTTTGACGACGAGAGGACGCCTTGGGGTGCGGGCGCTAGGCGCGACTGAACCCAGGGCGCTTGACCGCCGGCGACCTCAGCCTGGGCTAGTTTGACCCTAGTTGCCAGCGGCCAAGGCGAAAGCTTCGGAAACCACCTAGGCGCGGCTGGGTAGTTTCCGAAGCTGCGTCGAGGGTGGGCGCGGCCCTAGGCTCGGCCGTCACCTACCCCAACCCATAGCGGTCGCGCGTCCCTCGCGCGGCGGAACCGTCCACGGAGAGAGACATGATCGCCAAGACCCATACCCACACCGCCGCAGACCTCGCCGAGAGCGGCAAAGACGCCCTGATGACGGTCGGCCATGACCTGCAGCACGCGGCGTCCGCCGTCGAAGACGCCGCGACGAAGGCGACGGTCTGGGGCTCCAAGGCGTTGCGCCGGCAAGCCAAGCGCGTGCGTGGAGCGGCCATGAACGCGCGGAACGAGAACGCGCGGAACGAGATGGCGCGCACCCTGCGCCATCACCCCTATCTCAGCGCGGCGACTCTGCTCGGCTCGCTAACCGCCTTGGCCGGGATCACGCTGCTGGCCAGGCGGTCCACGTCGCGATGAGCGCGCCGAAGCCCTCCGAGGACGACACGGGACCGGTCGCCTCCCTCGACGCCCCCGCCAACCTCTTGGGCCGCCCCACAGGTCGCCCGAAGGACGAGCCCGAGGCGGCCACAGTTTGGGTCACGGCCAAACCTGCCAGGACCAGGCCCGGCAAGGCGGAGGCGACATGAGCCACGCCGTTATCCTGGCCCACCCCAACCCTCGCAGCTTCAACGCGGCGATGGCCAGCGCCTATGTCGAGGATCTGAAGGCCATGGGGCAGGAGGTCATCCTGCGAGACCTCTATGCGCTCCGCTTTGATCCCTGCCTGAAGGCCAGCGAAATCCCCGGACCGAGCGCTTTCACGCCTGAGCCCGACGTGCTGGCCGAGCGCGCGCTCCTGGCCAAGGCCGAGGTCTTCGTCTTCGTCTATCCGTTCTGGTTCAACGCCCCGCCGGCGATCCTGAAGGGCTATGTAGACCGCGTTTTCAGCATGGGATTTGGTTATGAGCCCGATGTCGGGGGCACGCGTCCGGGTCTGTCGGGCCGACGGCTTCTGAGCTTTTCATCGTCTGGCGCGCCGGATGCCTGGGTGCGCTCGACCGGGGCGCTGGCCAATCTCCAGACCGTATTCGATCACCACCTGGCCGCAGTGTGCGGAATGTCGGTCCTGGACCACATCCACTTTGGCGCCATCGTCGCCGATATCACGCCCGAAGCGGTCGGGACTTGCCTGGATCAAGTGCGCGCCACGGCGCGAGAGCATTTCGCGACCCCGCGTTGACGAATGAGGCCTGAGCCGCCGGCCGAGGTGTCTGCGTAGTTTCCGAGCCTGATAGGTCAGCCCGCGCGGCGACTAGGATGCCCTTTCAAAAGGGTCCAGCGATCTGCGGGGGCTGAGGCTGCCGACCGCGATTGCCCGACCCAGGTCATCACAACCAGCAAGGCGAACGCGTCATGGGCAAGATCATCGGCATTGACCTGGGCACCACCAATTCCTGTGTGGCGGTGATGGACGGCAAGGCGCCCAAGGTGGTCGAGAACGCCGAGGGCGCCCGCACTACCCCCTCGATCGTCGCCGTCCAGGACGATGGCGAGCGGCTGGTCGGCCAGTCGGCCAAGCGCCAGTCGGTGACCAATCCGACCAATACCTTCTATGCGATTAAGCGGCTGATCGGCCGCCAGTTCAACGATCCCCTGGTCGCCAAGGACAAGGGCATGGTGCCCTATGAGATCGTCGCGGGCCCCAAGGGCGACGCCTGGGTGCGCGCCAACGGCAAGGACTATTCGCCTCAGCAGATCTCGGCCTTCATCCTGCAGAAGATGAAGCAAGCGGCCGAGGCGCATCTTGGCGAGAGCGTCGATCAGGCGGTGATCACCGTGCCGGCCTACTTCAATGACGCCCAGCGTCAGGCCACCAAGGACGCGGGCAAGATCGCCGGCCTTGAGGTCTTGCGGATCATCAATGAGCCCACGGCCGCAGCCCTGGCCTATGGCATCGGCTTGACCGAAGGGAAGAAGATCGCCGTCTATGACCTGGGCGGCGGCACCTTCGATGTGTCGATCATGGAGATCGAGGACGGGGTCTTCGACGTCAAGGCCACCAATGGCGACACCTTCCTGGGCGGCGAGGACTTCGACCTGCGGATCGTCGACTATCTGATCGACGAGTTCAAAAAGGAAACCAGCCTCGATCTGCGTCAGGACAAACTGGCCCTGCAGCGCCTGCGCGAGGAGGCCGAAAAGGCCAAGAAGGAACTGAGCAGCGTCCTGCAGTACGCCGTCAACCTGCCCTTCATCTCGATGAACGCCGCGGGGCCCGCGCACCTCAACATCAAGCTGACGCGCGCCAAGCTCGTGGCGTTGGTCGAGGATCTGATCACCAAGACGATCGGGCCTTGCGAGCAGGCGCTTAAGGATTCCGGCTACAAGATTTCCGACATCGACGAGCTGGTGCTGGTCGGCGGCATGACGCGGATGCCGCGCGTCCAGGAAGTCGTCAAAGCCTTCTTCGGGCGCGAACCCCACCAGGGGGTCAATCCCGACGAGGTCGTGGCGCTGGGCGCGGCGATCCAGGGCGGCGTCCTGCAGGGCGACGTCAAGGATGTGCTGCTCCTGGACGTCGCGCCCTTGACCCTGGGCATCGAGACCCTGGGCGGGGTGTTCACCCCGCTGATCGAGCGCAACACCACCATCCCGACCAAGCGCAGCCAGACCTTTTCAACGGCGGCCGACAATCAGTCGGCCGTGACGATCCGGGTTTTCCAGGGCGAGCGGCCGATCGCGATCGACAACAAGATGCTGGGTCAGTTTGACCTGGTCGGGATCGCGCCCGCAGCCCGCGGCGTGCCGCAGGTCGAGGTCACCTTCGACATCGACGCCAACGGCATCGTCAATGTCGGCGCCAAGGACAAGGCGACCAACAAGGAACAGTCGATCCGCATCCAGGCCAATGGCGGCCTCTCCGACGCCGACATCGACAAGATGGTCAAGGACGCCGAGGCCAACAAGGCGCAGGACGACACGCGCAAGCAGGTCGTCGAGGCCAGGAACCATGCCGACGCGACCCTGCATTCCAGCGCCAAGGCCCTGGCCGACCATGGCGACAAGGTCCCGGCGGCCGACAAGGCCGCGATCGAGACCGCCCTGGCCGACCTGACTGCGGTCAAGGACGGAGATGACGCTGAGGCAATCCGCGCCAAGACCCAGGCGCTGATCGAGGCGTCGATGAAGCTGGGCGAGGCGATGTACGCCGCTCAGCAGGGAGCGGCTAAGGGTGGCCCGGAGCCGAAGGTTGACGAGAACGTGGTCGATGCGGAGTTCGAGGAAGCCACCAAATAGACCGCCTATCCCGCCTCCTCGGCGGCGACTTGCGGGGTCGATCTCACTGGCCCGTTCCTCGGCGCGTTTGGGCATTCAGACCGTCCTGGGTTGCCGGGCGTTTTGGCGGCGTTGACCGGCCGTCATCCGGGGCTTTCAATATCAGCGGTGTCGCCGAACCGCGCGCGACGCGAGGCGCGAAACGAGATGTCCGTCTGGGGCTTGATGAACAGCGCAACCACTTGCGGATAGGCGGCCCTGACCTTCTGCTCCACCGCGATCACTTGGGCTTCGATCTGGGTCGTGCGCATGTCGTCGGCGAATTTCAGGCTCAGGGCGACCAGGATCTGGTCGGGCGCCAGTTGCACGGTGATCAAGCCATTGGCGCCCGTCACGCCCGGCTCTTCGCCCGCGATCGCCAGGATGGCGCTGGACAGCGCAACGTCCGCCCGCTCGCCAATCAGCAGGCTCTTGCTCTCTCGCGCCACCAGCAAGGCGGTCGTCGCCAGGATCAGGCCGATGACGATCGAGGCGGCGCCGTCGAGCACAGGGGCGTGAAATGCAGTGGCCGCGAAGGTGCCAATGGCCGCCACGACGATCCCCAGGAGGGCGGCGCTGTCCTCGAACAGCACGATGAAGGACGGCGGATCCTTGCTGCGCCGAAAGGCCTCGTAATAACCCAGCGGCCCTTTGGCCGCCCTGAACTGGCGGAGCGAGAACAGCCAAGAGGCGCCGTCGATCACAAGGGCGATGGCCAGCACCAGGTAGTTCACCGCCTGGTTCTGGATCGGTTGCGGATGAAAGATGTGGTCCACGCCCTCGTAGATCGCGACCATGGCGCCCAGGGCGAAAACCAGGATGGCGACGACGAAGCTCCAGAAATAGAGCTCGCGGCCATAGCCCAAGGGGTGCTCGATGTCGGCCCGCCGATCCGATCTGCGGATGCCGTAGAGTAGCAGGAGCTCGTTTAGCGTGTCGACGAAGGAGTGAACGGCTTCGCTGGTCATGGCTGAACTGCCCGTCCAGGCCGCCGCGGCGGCCTTGGTCAGGGCGACCAGGAGGTTGGCGGCCAGCGCCGCGTAAAGGACCCCCTTGGGCGAAAGAGGCGTGCGCCAACTGGGCCGCGCCGCCGCTTGCGACGCGGTGGCCTTCGAGGCCGTCATGCCGCAGCGAGCGCCAACCGGGCCAGGGCGGGAAGCGACTTCGCCCCAGTCTTCTTCATGATCGACGCGCGATGGTTTTCGACCGTCCGCTGGCTGATGCCCAGGTCAACGGCGATGTTCTTGCTGGGGTGGCCAGCCAGCACCAGATCGAGGATCTCGTGCTGACGCAAGGTCAGGTTGGCGATCTTTGCGCCCGCGTTGGTGCGCCAAGCCGAGGAGTTGGTCGCATCATGCGCCTGCGCAAGGGCCCGGGACACCGCCGCCAACAGATCCAGTCTCGCGATCGGCTTTTCGATGAACTCCGAGGCCCCGGCCTTCATCGCCTGGACAGCAATCGAGACGTCGCTGTGGCCGGTGATCATCATGGTTGGCAGATGGTGGCCCGCTGCTGTCAGTTGGTGAAGGAGATCCAAGCCGCCCATGCCGGGCAGATAGGCGTCGACCAAGAGGCAGGCTTCGCGTCCCGGTTTGAAGGCGTGCAGAAAGGCTTCGGCCGTATGGAAGGCTTCCACGGCGATGTTTTCGTCCTCAAGCACACTGCAGATCGCGGCGCGAACGCCGTCGTCGTCGTCGACGACATAGACAACCGGCGCGTCCACACGGTGTTCGAGCTGCTTGAGAGGTTGGGCCGCCGCCTCCGCGCTCGCCAGGAAACCTTGGATCAATCGGGTCAGCTCGTGAAGCTTGACGGGCTTGCTAAGGTGGACGCAGCTCTGCTGGGCGATGTCATGTAGCGTTCCAGCGGAAATGTCCCCGGTCAATATGGCGACGGCGACCTGGCGATGCAGAGCGCTCCGGGCCTGGGTGGCCAGTTCCAACCCGTTCAGCCCCCCCGGCAGGTTGAAGTCCGACAGGACGATGTCTGGCTCGATGCCCCGGTGAGCGAGAAGCTCCAACGCTTCAAGTCCATCGACTGCGGCGACCACAGTGTGACCGTCCGCCTCGAGCAGTTGCTGCAGCAACTCGCGAATGTCCGGATCGTCATCGACGACTAGGACCGAGCCAACGCGCGGCGGCGACTTGGCCGGATCGACGAAAGCGCCGCGCCCCTCCAGACGACGCGTCGCTCTGGTTTGCGGCCGGTTGACGTCGATGCAGAACACCGAGCCGCGGTCCGGCCGTGACTGGACCCGTACGGCATGGCCCAGCAAGTCGCCAAGGCGTTTGACTATCGAAAGGCCTAGCCCAAGACCGCAGCTCCGCTCGCGGGCGGCGTTGTCGATCTGGTGGTATTCATCGAAAATCGCGCTTAGCTGGCTCTCGGGAATGCCCATGCCGGAGTCCCAGATTTCGATGCGGACGGTGTCGCGGCTGCGCCGGCAACCAAACAACACCTTGCCCTGCTTGGTATATTTCAGGGCGTTGCCCAGCATGTTGCGGATCATCTGTTCCAGCAGGCGCGGGTCGCTATCGACCCAGAGCGTTGAGCGAACCTTGACCAGTTCCAAGCCCTGGGCCTTGGCCTGGTAGGAGAATTCGGCCTTCAGGCGTTCAAGAATGTCATTGACCGGGAAGACGGCCTTTTCGACCTGAAGGGTGCCAGCCTCGATCTGGTTAATGTCGAGCAAGGTGTTGAGCATCCCCGCCATGGCGCCTAGGGTTTCGTTCAGGCGCGAAACCAGGCTCTTGGCGCGGTCGGTCTCAACCAGCTTGGCCAGCAGTCCCTGCAGCAGCGACAGGGCCTGGAGCGGTTGCCTCAGATCGTGGCTGGCGGCGGCCAGGAAGCGCGATTTGGCGCTGTTGGCCGTGTCGGCCAGATGCTTGGCTTCCTCCAGCGCGCGCGCGACATGCTTGCGCTCGGTGATATCGGTGAAGGTCACGACGACACCTTCGACGCCGCCGTCATGGGCGCGATAGGGCAGGATGCGGCGCGCGAACCACAACCCCTCCTCCGCCTCGATTTCCTGCTCGATGGGCACTAGCCCGCTGAGCACAACCTTGGCGTCGGCCAGCAAATGGTCGTCCTCGGTGTGCGACCTCAGGTCGGCCAGCGGGCGGCCAACGTCGCCCGGCAGGACGTTGAACAGCAGCTTGGTGGCCGGCGTGAAGAAGCGGATTCGCAAGTCGCGATCCAGGAACAGCGTGGCCAAGTCGGTGCTGTAGAGAACGTTCTGCAGGTCATCCATGATCGTCCGCTGGCGCTCCAGGGTCTCCTGGAGCTGACTGTTGAGCGCCGTCAGTTCCTCGTTCAGCGACTGCAACTCCTCCTTGGAGGTCAGCAGTTCCTCATTGGTCGATTGGAACTCCTCGCTGACCAACAGGGCATTCTCATTTATTGTCCTTTGCTCCTCGCTGGACAGCTCCAGGTCCAGGAGCGCGCCGCGCAGCTCGGTCTTTGTGGCCTCGAGTTCGCGTTCCAACTCCGCTTCGCGACCGCTATCAGCCAGCCCGATAGCCCGAGCGGGCGTTGCCGCCTCCCCTGGCTTTTCGATGAAGCAAATCAGGAACAGGGTGTCCTCGCCGTGCCGGATCGGCAGCACCTCTAGCCTGAAACGCTGCGTGTGACCGTCTTGCTCGATGTGTCCACCATCCAGGCCGACCCGGGCGTTCTCCAGACCCGCCTTGCGGATCGCCGAGCGCAGCTTCACTCGAATGCTCGTGCGGACCATGGCCATAAGGTCCTGGGTCGGGTGACCGACGGGAACGTTCAGATAGGAGTCGATCGCGCCGGTCAGATAGAGGCACTCGTGCTTGCTGGTTACCAAGACTGCGGCCGGCATGAAGTTGGCCAGCAGTTGCTCTTTGCAAAGCTGCGCGAGCTCGGCTTGTCGGGAGGGCGCAGCCGACGCTGTTATGTGAGTCTTCATGAAGGTCCTGTCAGCGCCCTGGACATGACGCCTAGATCGCCCGGACGCGCCACGCCGACCTGTCGATAAAGTCGCTCGCTAAACTGCCCCTTGGCGTAGCCGGCCGTCTCGGCCTTGCCGAGCAGCAGGACGCCGTCGGCCCGAAGCCCGAAATGGAACAGCGAGATCGCCTTGGCCGGGGCATTGGCGCCCAGATTGAGGTGCTGGACGAGGGCGAGCGCCATGCCGGTCTCAGCCGGCAGCGCCTTCAACAGAACGGGAAACGCGTCCAGACCGTCGGTTGGGATCCCAACGGCCGCCACCACCAGAGGTTTATGGCGTGGCGTCGAGGTTCGCGGCTGATTGGCTGCGGTCGGTTTGGGGCGGCGACCGGGCATCATGTGTCTCTGGAGGTTGCGAGTTCCGATTGGACACGCCCAGACCGTAGCGCACAGCGTTGCGATAGAGTTGCGTCAAATCAACGCCGCGCCCTGATTTGAGTGAGATGCGCGAAGACTTTCACGCCCAAAGTTTTCCCGGACGCATGATTGGATCGAAAACTGGCGTGAGTAATTTCCGAGTCTAATCGGGATTCCTGAAAAACCTCTAGTTGGGGTTTGAACAGGAGATTTCCCATGAAGCTCACTCACCTCTGCCCGTTCGTCGCATTCGCGGTCCTTGCTGTCGCCTCGCCCTCCTTCGCGGCCAAGCCTCCGGCCGCTCCGGTCAGCTTCTCCGACGAGAACGCAACTTCGAGCGGCCCGTGACGCGATGGCTCCACAACGGACCTACGCAGAACAAGGGAAGACCTGCTCAGGACGGCCAGTCGGATCCCCAGGGCTGCAATCGACTCGCAGCTAGGCCGCGTGACTTGCCGAACCGAAAAATCGCACTCAAGTTCTTCAACCACTGGCCTTGTTGCGATCACGCCTTGAGCCGTCGCACGGGACAGCGAGGAGTCCCGCCCGTGCTGAAACGTATCGTTCTGGGAGTGATCGCGGCCCTGGCGGTCGCGATTGTCGGCTTCGGCGTCTTCGCCTGGCGACCGGCCATTGTTAAGATTGACCCACCTGCTCCCTCCGCCTTCGCGCCCGAATTGATCGCGCGCGGCGAGGTCCTAGCCGGGGCCGGCTATTGCACCACTTGCCACACTACCAAGGGCGGCCAGCCATTCGCCGGCGGCTATCCGATGAAGACCGGTTTTGGCACGATTTATTCGACCAACATCACGCCCGACGCCAAGACCGGGATCGGCGCTTGGTCGGAGGCAGCCTTCCGCCGGGCGATGCACCAGGGCGTGGCCCGCAACGGCAAGCACCTGTTCCCGGCCTTTCCCTACGACCACTTCACCAAGCTGTCGGACGCCGACGTCTCGGCGCTCTACGCCTACATGATGACCCGGCCGGCGGTGGACGCGCCGGCCAAGCCTAACGGCGTGCCCTTCCCGCTCAACATCCGCGCGCTGCAGACCGGATGGAAGCTGCTGTTTTTCCATCCCGGCCGGTTTGAGCCGGACAAGGCCAAGAGCCCCGAATGGAACCGCGGGGCCTATCTGGCCCAGGGCGTCAGCCACTGCGGCGCCTGCCACACGCCGCGCAACGCTCTGGGCGCCGAGAAGCGCGACGAGGCCTTGGCCGGCGCGCCGATCGACAACTGGATCGCCCCGCCGCTGACGGCCGCCAACCCTTCGCCCGCGCCCTGGGACCAGGCCGAACTCGTCGCCTATCTGCGCACCGGGGTCAGCCGTTATCACGGGGTGGCCGCCGGCCCGATGGCCCCGGTTGTCCACGACGGCTTGATCAAGCTGCCCGACGCCGACATCCAGGCCCTGGCGGTCTATCTCGCCGATATCGACGGCGCGGCCGACCGCACCGCGACACTGGGGCCGGCGCTTCAGAAGGCGGCGGCGGCCGACCGGCTGAACGTCGGCTCGCAGACCCTGCCCGCCGCGCGGCTGTACACCGCCGCCTGCGCTTCGTGCCACTACAACGGCGGCGGCCAGCCCAATCCGCTCCGGCCGGACCTGGCGCTCAACAGCGCCGTCAATCTGGACGACCCGACCAACCTGATCCGGGTGGTGCTGTACGGGGTCGGCGCCAAGGACGGCGCGCCGGGTGTGGTGATGCCCAGCTTCAACCGCTTCAGCGACGCGGATGTCTCGGCGTTGGCGGCCTATCTGCGCGCCACCCGAACCGACAAGCCCGCCTGGCCCAACCTGGACAAGACGGTCGCGGCGATCCGCGCGCAGGGAAAGTGACCCAGCCATGACCCAGTTCACAATCAACGGCCGCGCGGTCCTCATCGACGTCGACGAGGACACGCCCCTGCTGTGGGTGATCCGCGACGACATCGGCCTGACCGGCACCAAGTTCGGTTGCGGCATCGGCATGTGCGGGGCGTGCACCGTCCATGTCGGTGGGCGAGCGACCCGCTCCTGCATCACCCCCATCAGCGCCGTCGACGGGGCCGAGGTGACGACCATCGAGGGCCTGGACCCGGCCGGCCAACATCCGGTGCAACGGGCCTGGCTTGACTTGCAGACCCCGCAATGCGGCTACTGCCAGTCGGGCCAGATCATGCAGGCCGCCGCTATGCTCAAGGACTTCCCCGCCCCTACCGACCAGGACATCGACGCGACCATGAGCGGCAATCTATGTCGCTGTATGACCTATGTCCGCATCCGCGCCGCCATCAAGCAGGCCGCCGCGGCGATGGGGGGCAAGTCATGAGCCGCCTACCTCCGAAGGGCGAGCCCGGCAGCTTCCTGTCGCGCCGCAATTTCATCATCGCCTCCACCGGCGCGGGCCTGGCCTTCGGCTTCTCGGCCCTGGTCCAGGCGGCAATGGATCCAGCCGTCCCGGGCGGCGTGCCGATGACCGCGACAGGACCCCGGTTCGAGCCGACCCTGTGGTTCGCCATCGACGGCGAGGGGATCGTCACCGTCAACATCATCCGCGCCGAGATGGGCCAGCACGTCGGCACCGCCTTGGCCCGCATTTTGGCCGAGGAACTGGACGTGGCCTGGGACAAGGTCCGCATCGTCCATGTCGATACCGATCCCAAGTGGGGCCTGATGGTCACTGGCGGCAGTTGGTCGGTGTGGCAGACCTTCCCGA
>JACMOF010000240.1 GCA_014378155.1 Caulobacter sp.
CGGCGTCGATGTCCATCTGGGCTATCGCACCAACCGCATCGAGAGCCTGCGTTGGCTGGGCAAGCCGCAGGTTCACGCCTTCGTCTCGATCAATAGCGAGAACACCTCCAACTTCGTCGCCACCGGCTTCGACTGGCCGATCGAGCTGGGCGCGCCGGGCGGCTTCTATCTGCGGCCTGGTTTTGGCCTGGCCTATACCGACGGCGCGGCTGGCCTGCCGCCGGTCAACCAACCGGGCATCTCCCAGGCCGAGATCGATCGCCGCCTGGTGCTCTACAACACCCGCATCGACTTCGGCTCCAAGGTGCTGTTCGAGCCGGAACTGGCCCTGGGCTACCGGTTCAACGACCGAGTGTCGGCCGAACTGTCCTATACGCACCTGTCGAACGGCCAGATCTTCCACCAGGGCAAGAACCAAGGGCTTGACGACGTGGGTGTGCGGCTGGTTTACGCCTTCTGACGTGGCGGGGTTCGGTGATCCGGGCCCTACGGTCGCCCAGGCTTGGGCCGCCCACAATTGAATTCAACGTCCGCGGTCGAGTCCTGTCGAAGGGTCGCGTGACGTCACCGGGCAGGTGACAAGGCATATCTAGACCATGGCCAATGTGACCGTAGTCGGCGCCCAGTGGGGCGACGAGGGCAAGGGCAAGATCGTTGACTGGCTCAGCAACCGGGCCGACGTCGTCGTCCGCTTCCAGGGCGGCCACAACGCTGGCCATACCCTGGTGGTCGATGGCAAGGTCTACAAGCTGGCCCTGCTGCCCTCGGGCGTCGTGCAGGGCAAGCTCTCGGTCATCGGCAATGGCGTGGTGGTCGATCCCTGGCACCTGCTGAGCGAGATCGACAAGATCGCCGAGCAGGGCGTGGTGATCACCCCCGACCTGCTGGTCCTGGCCGACAACGCCTGCCTGATCCTGCCGCTGCACAAGGACCTGGACCAGGCCCGCGAGGCCGCCTCGACCCAGAAGATCGGCACCACCGGCCGCGGCATCGGCCCGGCCTATGAGGACAAGGTCGGCCGCCGCGCCATCCGCGTCGCCGACCTGGCCGATCCCGAAGCCCTGAAGCCGAAGATCGAGCGCCTGCTCGCCCACCACGGCGCCCTGCGTCGAGGCCTGGGCCTGCCCGAGGCCGATGGCGACGAACTGTTCGACGCCCTGATGGCCGTCGCCCCGCGCGTGCTGGCCTACGCCCAGCCGGCTTGGCGCCTGCTGGACAAGGCCCACAAGGACGGCCGCCGGATCCTGTTCGAAGGCGCTCAAGGCGCCTTGCTCGACGTCGACCACGGCACCTATCCGTTCGTCACCTCGTCCAACACCGTGGCGGGCCAGGCCTCGGCCGGGTCGGGCATGGGGCCCTCGGCGACAGGCTATGTGCTGGGCATCGTGAAGGCCTACACCACCCGAGTCGGCGAAGGCCCGTTCGCCGCCGAACTGGACGACGAGGTGGGCAAGCACCTGTCGACCGTCGGCCGTGAGGTCGGCGTCAATACCGGCCGGGCCCGGCGCTGCGGCTGGTTCGACGCCGTTCTGGTGCGCCAGTCGGTGGCCATCAACGGCATCCATGGCGTGGCGCTGACGAAGCTCGACGTTCTGGACGGCCTGAAGACCCTGAAGATCTGCGTCGGCTACAGGATCGGCGACAAGGTCTTCGACTACCTGCCAGCTGGCATGCGCGACCAGAAGGCCGCCCAGCCGATCTACGAGGAGATGGACGGCTGGAGCGAAAGCACCGCCGGCGCCCGCTCGTTCAAGGACCTCAACGCCAACGCCGTCAAGTACGTGCGCCGGGTCGAGGAACTGATCGGCGCGCCCGTCGCCCTGCTGTCCACCAGCCCCGAGCGCGACGACACCATCCTGATGCGCGATCCCTTCCAAGGCTAGGCGCTACAAGGGGTTTCCACGGCACAGTTAGCGTTTGCTTAGCAGGCGATGGTTTATGACGGCGGCTCCTTAGGGAGTTCGCCGTCCGTGGCCGCAGCGCGTCGCCTGATGAAATCCGCCAACAAGACGGATCGCTTGACGCGCAGCCTGCGTGCGCTTGAGCGCACCGCGTCGACCAGCCGCGTGCTCAATCTGCTGGCCATAGACGCCCGGAGCGGACACCGGTCCGAACATGGCGAAGCGCCGATGTTCCGCAACCGGGTGCTCAACACGGCCCTGGTGATCAAGCACCGCCTGCGCACCGACGACATCTTCCTGTTCGACGAGATCAAGCCGACCGCCACCAAGATCATCATCCCGTTCGAACGCAGCGACCTGGGCCTGGGCGGCCAATCCTTCTTCGTCGGGCAACGCGGCTGGATCGACCTGCTGCGCGAGGCCTGTAACGAGCACAGCGACATGGCCCGTGACTTGGCCATGCTGCGGATGATCGACCAATTACCGTCGCTCGATCCGTTCCTGTTGCGCGAGCACCTGCGTCGCAACGGCTTGCTGGTGGCGCCCTGCTACTTCGCCCTGTCAGGCGGCGACATGGAGCAGATGCAAACCTTCGTCTCGGTGCAGATCTCGCAGCTAATCAACCTGGCCTTCCAGGAAGCTGGCCGGATCGTCCCGGGCGCCTACGCCGCGCGCCTGGTCGAGGCCCTGCTGTCCACCGACGTCGATGAACGCCTGGAGCCGCTGCGCGAGACCCTGGTCATGGACGGCGACAGTTTCAAGGAGGGCGTCTTCAGCTGGAAGGGCTTCCTTTACTACAAGTGGATGCTGTCCCGCCTTTGGCCGGAGCTGAACACCGTGGGCGGCGAAATCGCCCGGCTGACGGTGACCGGAAATCGGGACGCCGACACGGGTCGCTATATCGAGGACACCCGCACGCGTCTGCGGCATGGCATCGTTTCCGAGCGCAAGGCGATCATGCGCGCGCTCGACGTCTATGACCGCGCCTTCGAGGACCTGATCGACAACGGCAAGCCCAAGGCGTTCCGCGAGTTCCTGTTGCGCGCGCCGGACATGTTCCTGAGCCTGGGTGAAAAGGTCGGGGTCATCGCCCACATCGCCAGCTTCTGGCGCTATCGCTTCCCTCTTGGCCAGCCCTTGGTCTGTGACGTAAACGAAGCGGTTGATATTCTGCAAGACTTCGACTCCGGCCTCAGCACCAGTATCGGGTTCTGAAGCCGGTTCATTTGCCGAGCCGCCCGCCATAGACAATCGGTCGCGGAAACGCGGCATCAAGTGGTTTTTTACAGTCACCGTCATAATGTGGCGGCCGGTCATAGTGGGAGCGTCAGGGTCTCGTGTTCGACGGCAATATCCGCACATTGCAACGTGTCGCTTCGAAGATGCAGCGTGTGCTGGTCGTCGATCCGAACACCCCTGCCGTTCGCCTGCTCGCCGACCAACTGCGCCACGTGGGCAATATCCAGGTCTTCCACGCCACCTCGATCGAGGCTGGCTGGGCGATGACCCGCACCACCGACCCGCTGCTGATCTTCGTAGAGCACGCGTCCAGCGGCTGCGACGGTCAGGCCTTGGCCCGCAAGATTCGTCGCAGCGACCTGGCCTGCCGCGAAAACCCGATCATCATGTGCACGTCCGAAGCGACGGCCGAGGCGATCTTCGGGGCGCGCGACGCCGGCATCCACGAATTCATGCGCAAGCCGTTCACGATCAAGGATCTGGAGCGGCGACTGGAGGCGGTGACGCTGAAGCCCCGTGACTGGGTCGAGGCCGTGCAATATGTCGGACCCGATCGTCGGCGCTTCAACTCGGCCGAATACAAGGGGCCGCGCAAGCGCAAGGCCGATGCGGCCGGCACGCCGGCCTCACGTCTGTCCCAGGCCCTGCGGATCATCAAGTCGGCCGCCACGGCGCTGGACACCGATCCCAACCAGGCCCGCCGGGCCCTGGCCGCCCAAGCCGTTGAGCTGAAGAAGGTCGGGACGCTGGTCGGCGAGCCGCGCCTGATCGCCGCCGCCGAGGCGCTGGAGGCCTGCACCGCCGGGCCGACGGCCGAGACCCTGGGCCGCAAGGAACTGATCCAGCGCATCGACTCGCTGATGGGCTTCATGACCGAAGATGGCGGAGGCGGCCGCGCCGCCTAGCGATCTGGGCTAGAGCGCCTTTGGTTCAGATTGAATCGGCATCCAAATATTCCGTCTCCCCGGCGAAGGGCTGGGCCCAGGTGAAACCCACGAGAGGCTCTGGTTGAATCTCGGGCGCGGCCGGGAAGCGCCAGACACCGACGTCTTCCTCGGCCACATAGAGCTGGCCGGTGCGATCGTCGGCCACGCAGTCCTTCGGACTGTGTGGCCTGGTTCCCAGGCCTGAACCGACCGCGACTCCGACGCAGCAAGCTCAACGACGAGCCGTGGCGCACCAGTGTCGGGGCAGAAAACCACCTCGGCGAGAACGAACGCTATGGCCGCTCGGTGCGGGCGGGGCGTCCGTGGCCTTATCTGGCCAGCCAGCGCCGAAGGCCCGCATTGACCGCCTCGGGCGCCTCCATGGGCGTCATGTGCCCGGCGTTGGGGATGACCAGCAAATGCGAGCAGCCGATCGCATGGGCCATCTCGTGCTGGCCGCCCAGCGGGGTGATGGCGTCATGCTCGCCGCAGATGATCATCAGCGGGCAGCTCAGGGCCTTGAGCGCGGCCTCCCCGTCCTCGCGCGGCATGGCGTTCTGGCGCAGGAACACCTCGCGGCCCAGCCGCTGGGTCATGGCGTGGATGCGGCCGGTCAGGATCTTGTCGCCGAGGCGCGAAGCATCGACATAGCTTGCCATCAGCCGGTCGGCGATGCCGAGAAAGGCTCCTGCTCGGCCGGCGGCCGCGTTGACGGCGCGGCGCTGCGCGGCCCGTCCCGGCGTGTCGACGCGGATGGCGGTGTCGATCAGCGCCAGGCGCGTGATACGCTGCGGCGCGATCCTGGCGATCTCCTGAGCGACGTAGCCGCCCATCGAGAAGCCAGCCAGGGCGAAGGTCGGTTCGGCTTCGGCCAGAACCTGCCGCGCCAGTTCGCGAAGGCTCCCGCCCTGCGTCAGGTCAGCGACTTGGCACCGCGCCATGTCGGCCAGACCACTGACCTGGCCGCGCCAGAGCTCGGCGTCATTCAGCAGGCCGGGCAGCAGGATCAGTTGAGGGCGAGGATCGATCATTAAAAAACGCCCCGGACCTTGCGATCCGGGGCGCTCCAGTCTGTGCGGCCTAGGCGGTTAGGCTTCAACCATGTTCTTGGCGACAGCGCCTTGGCGCATCGACTTCTGAAGCTTCTCGAACGCCCGGACCTCAATCTGGCGGACCCGTTCGCGGCTGACGCCGTATTGGGTGGCCAGCTCTTCCAGGGTGGTCGGGTCGTCCTTCAGGCGCCGCTCGGTGAGGATGTGGCGCTCCCGGTCGGTGAGTTCGACCATGGCCTCCTCAAGCAGGCCCATCCGCATGGACTTTTCCTGATTCTCGGCGACCGTGGTCTCTTGCGAGACCTGGTTATCGTCGGCCAGCCAATCCTGCCACTCGCTCTCGCTGTCCGAACGCAGTGGGGCGTTGAGCGAGGCGTCGGGACCTGACAGGCGGCGGTTCATCGAAATGACCTCGCTGTCCAGCACGCCCAGCTTGGTGGCGATGTAGCTGACCTGTTCGGGGCGCAGGTCGCCGTCTTGGAAGGCGGCGATCTGGCTCTTGGCCTTGCGCAGGTTGAAGAACAGCTTCTTCTGAGCGGCGGTCGTGCCCATCTTCACCAGCGACCACGAGCGCAGGATATATTCCTGTATCGAGGCGCGGATCCACCACATGGCGTAGGTGGCCAGGCGGAAGCCCTTGTCGGGCTCGAACTTCTTGACGGCCTGCATCAGGCCGACATTGCCCTCGGAGATCACCTCGCCGATCGGCAGGCCGTAGCCGCGATAGCCCATGGCGATCTTGGCCACGAGGCGCAGGTGGCTGGTGACCATCTTGTGAGCGGCGGCCGTGCCCATCTTCACCAGCGACCACGAGCGCAGGATATATTCCTGTATCGAGGCGCGGATCCACCACATGGCGTAGGTGGCCAGGCGGAAGCCCTTGTCGGGCTCGAATTTCTTGACGGCCTGGATCAG
>JACMOF010000025.1 GCA_014378155.1 Caulobacter sp.
ACCTCCTTTCGGGCCATCCCGTCAGGCGACGAAGCCGTGTGTTCTAGGCCCCCCGTGGGGGAGGGGTCGGCGGAGCCGGCGGAAGGGGGGGGGACGGGTGGCGGCGGGGCCTGCGGTCGACGACCCCACGACCCCCCCCACCGGTCGCTGAGCGCCCCCCCCCCCCACGGGGGGAGGATTTTCACCCCGGCTCGGTCGCCAGCTCGCAGCGGCGCTAGGCGGTCGGGTAATGGCCCAGGTCGGCCCGATGTCCACCGAGGTCACGGCCCTCCATCGCCACCGCCGGGCTCGCCATCACCGTCTTGAACGCTGTCTTGAAGGCCGCCATCTCGGAGGGCGTCCCCACCGAGATCCGCACGGCGTTTGGCCAGATCGGCCAGGTGCGGCCGATATAGACGCCCTTGGCCTTCATCGCCGCGATCACGCCCTTGCCGTTACGGCCAGTGTCGATCATGAAGCAGTTGGTCTCGGGCGCACCGATCACTCTGTAATCGTTGGCCTTCAGCCAGGCCAGGGTGTCGCGGCGGGTGTCGCCGATGATCTTCTTGCGCTCGGCGACCAGGCCCTTGTCCTCCAGCGAGGCGCGAGCGGCGGCCGAGCCGGTGATCGGCATGGCGTTCTGGCCGAACGGCGCCAGCTTGGCCAGCAGGTCGGGCCGAGCCACCGCGAAACCGCAGCGGATGCCGGCCATGCCATAGATCTTCGAAAAGGTCCGCAGCACGATCAGGTCCTTGCCGGCCGCCACCAGGTCCAGCGTGTCCTGGGCGTCCGAAAGGTGGATATAGGCCTCGTCAACCAGCAGGATCGAGCCGGCGGGCTTGTGGTCCAGCGCCCAGGCGATGTCCTGCTTGGTGGTGGTCGTGCCGGTCGGGTTGTTGGGGTTGCAGATATAGATCACCCCGGCGGCCGGATCGGCGGCGACCATGGCCTTGACGTCGTGGCCGTAGTCGGCGGCCAGCGGCACCTTGACGATCTTGGCCTTACTGGTCATCGCCGCATACATGCCCGCCTCATAGGACGGATCGGCGGTGACGAAGCTGCGGGTCGGCGAGGTGAAGGCCAGCACGCTGTAGTGCAGCGGCTCGGAGGAGCCTGCATAGACGGCGATGCTCTCGACCTTCAGCCCGTTCTGGGCCGCGAAGGTCATGGCCAGCATCTCGGTCTCGCCATTGAGGTCGTAGCGGCCGCCCAAAGGGGCCACGCGGGCGATGGCGTCGCAGGCGGCCTTGGGCGGGCCCAGCGGGTTTTCGTTGGCGTTGATCAGCACCGAACCGGGCGGCGGAACGCTGGGGCCCTGGCCGTGCAGGGCCATGCCGGACGGCGGGGCGGTGGTGGTCTGGGCGGCGCGAGCCAGGCTGGCCTCGGTCAGGATCGGCGTCGCGGCGACCAGCGCGGCGGCGCGCAGGAACGACCGGCGGCCCAGAGCCTTTGTGGCAGAATTTTGCATGTCCATGTTCGTTCCCGTCCCCTTGGCGCGGGTCTTGCCGGCCCGACCTTGGCAGGACACGCCGCTCTTGCGGGACGCGCAAGGTCCCATATGGAGCCGCGCCGCCGAAGCGAGATCCTGCTCGCGGCGGGAGCATCCCTGCTCGGGTGATCGTCAGCGCCGACGCCAGGACGCTCTTGTCATTCGGGCGAGGGCGCGAAATGAGTGCGTCCCTCTTGGTGTCCGGAGCCGCCCATGCCCAACCGCCCCTTCGCCGTCGGCCTCGTCGCCCACGACGACAAAAAGGCCGCCCTGGTCGCGTGGGCCGTGGCGCACCGGGGCTTTTTGAGCCAGCACAAGCTCTACGCCACCGGGACCACCGGCGGCCGGATCCTCGAGGCCTTGCCCGACCTGGACCTGACCCGGCTAAAGAGCGGACCGCTGGGCGGCGACCAGCAACTGGGCGCGCTGTTGGCCGAGGGCCTGCTGGACATGCTGGTGTTCTTCGTCGACCCGCTGTCGCCCCAGCCGCACGATGTCGACGTCAAGGCGCTGATCCGCATGGCGACCCTGGCCGAGGTGCCACTGGCCTGCAACGTGGCGACGGCCGACCTGATCGTGGCGGGGCGCTAGAGCATTTTTCGAGCGAAGTGGTTGCGGTTCGCGTGAAGAAAAATGCGTCAAAACAGAAGATTAGAGCTCACGGCCTGACGCAGTCAGGTCGGGAAATGCTCTAGCCGGGGAACTTCAGCAGGTTCGGCTTCGGGATCGCGGCTTTGAAGCTGCCCCGGGTCTTGGCGGTGTCGAGGCCGAAATCGGCCCAAGCCTTGAGGAAGCCGGCGGCGGGCGCGGCGTCGGTCAGCGGCGTCAGGGTCAGCACCGGACCGGCGGCCAGCAGCTTGCGGGCGGCGGCCCAGGCGTCGGGTTCGGCCAGGGCGTAGGCGCCGTCGGTCGCGACCAACTCGGCGGCCAGGGAGGGCTCGGCGACATAGAGCTTCACGGCCGTCTGCGCCGGCAGGTCGGCCAGGGCGGTCAGGGCTTCGATCAGGCCGGTCAGAACCATGCGCGGGCCGGTGACGCGACGCTCACCGCCAGCCGCGCCGGCCAGGGTCCCGTCGGCGTTGCGCCGCACGTAAGCCCAGCCGCCATAGCCGGGGTCGGGTTTGCACAGGGCGGCGGTCCAGAGGGTCACGGCGGTCATGGTCCCTGTCTAGGGCCGTCGCCCCGACGTGGCCAGAGGCGGGTGACGAACGGGCTGAAGACAGCTTCGCCGGAACAGAAAGTAAACCAGGCCTTAAAAACCTTGGTTAACGTCATCTTCAGGTCGATGAACAGAGTTCTAACGCGGATGGCTTTTTCGCCGTCCCGTCAAGAACCGGTAAGCAAGAAATGTGCCATATCGGGGCGGAAGCAACGCTTTTGTTGGCTTTGAGGAACGAAGCGTAAACGAGTCCCAAATATTTATGGTTAACGCCATCTTAGGATCGGTTAACGACTTGTTAAACGCGATGGCTCCGGCTTTGCTACTGATGCGTTGAACCCTTGCCGGACGTCCCGGCGTGGGACGTTCCGTGTGCGGAGTACGCAGCGATGTTTGAGTTTGGTCGTGATCTGAAAAGACTCTTCGGAGTCGACGCCGGTGCCCCCGCCAGGGCCGCCGCCCATCGGGACGGACTGACCGGCGGCGACACCTCGCTGCTGGAGTTGCTAGACCTGCGACTGCTGGTCAACGAGGCCCGCTCGGCCGACGTGGCCGCCGGCCGCATCGGCGCCAAGGATCGCGGCCGCCGCCTGCTGGAAGCCGCCACGGTCTGGCGCGAACTGGCCCGCCGCTCCGGCGACGCCGCCGCCTTGCGCAAGGGCGCGGCGCAGGCCGAAGCCGCCGCCAAAATCTTCGAGACCGAACGCCGCGCCGACTGCCTGGCCGCCGCGCGCTGCGAGCAGGCGACCCTGGCGGTTCTGGGCGCCGACATGTTCGGCGATGAGGGTCTGCACGCCGCCGCCGGCGCCACCCTGACCCTGGCCAAGACCGCGCCAGGCCATCGCTGCGCCATGGCGGAGGCCCTGATGGCCGGGCTGGAAGGCCGCGTCGCCTTGGCCGAGAACGATATCGACCGCGCCCTGGCCGCAGCCCAGGCTTTTGAATCGCCGCTGCGAGGCCTGTCGGCCGCGCGTCGGGTCAAGGGCGGGGCTTCGCGCCTGCTGCTGGCCGACCAGCGCGCCGCGCGCGTCGAGCTTTTGCTGTCGTGCGCCGCTCGCCTGAAGGACCGCGCCTTGACCGAGGTCGCGCTGAACGAGGCCAAGGCCGCCGAGGCGGCGCTTGACCCGGACTTCGAGCCCCTGGCCTGGTCGCGGCTCGAGTCGCTGCGCGGCACGGCGCTGGTGCAACTGGGCGAACTGGACGGCGAGATCAACCACATCGCCGACGGCGTCGAGGCCCTGGCCCAGGCGTTGGAGCCGGTCACCGCCGACCACAGCCCCATGGACTGGGCCCGCGCCCAGGCCGCGCTGGGGGCCGGCCTGCAAGCCATGGGCGAGGCGACGACCTCGGAGCGCTGTTTCGAACGCGCCGTCACCTGCTACGACCGCGCCTCGCACATTCTCAAGACCCAGCCGGCCCTGGCCCTGCGCGCCGTGGTCGCCAACAACCGAGCCCTCAGCCTGGCCCGCTGCGCCGAGCTGACCGCCGACCTGGCCGTGCTCGACGCCGCCGAGATGGCCTTCAAGGCCGAGCTTACCGCCGCGCCAGGCGCGCGCGATCCGGCCGCCTGGGCCGTGGCCCAGATGAATCTGGCCCGGCTCTACGAGGCGCGAGTCGAGATCACCGGTCGCGACGATGGCCGCCTGGATCGGGCCGCCATGGCCTTGGCCAGCGCCTTTGACGTGTTCGCCGAACTGGGCCTGCGGTCGCTAACCGAGTTGGCGGCTCAAGGGTTGCAACGCGTGAAACAGGCGCACCCCGCCTGACCCAGAATGAAACCGGCCGGCTCCGACGGGGCCTGGACCCAAGCCAGTAGGGAAGACCCAGTGATCGCTTCGTTGCTCGCCGCCGCCGCCGTTTCCATCGCTCCCGCGCCGACCACCTCGGCTCTACCCGCCATGACCCAGATCCGGGACACTACGCCTCAGGTCGCCGAAGCGATCCTCAGCTGCATGGTCAAGCGCGATGGCGGCCTGACCGCCTGCTCGGTGCAGAGCGAGACCCCGGCCGAACTGGGCGTCGGTCAAGCCGCCCTGTCGATGGCCTCGCAGTTCCAGGTCGAGCTGATGGGGCCCGACGGCAAGAGCCGTGCTGGCTCATTCATTGAAGTCCCGGTCCGCATCCGTATTCGCTAGACTGGCCTACCAGGGCTCGCGGGGCGGCGGATCGTCGCCGCGCGCCGGCGGCGGGGCGTCGCGATCGTCCTCGCGGTCATCGCGCCAACGACGCTGCTCCAGCCGCTCCTGCTCCAGCGCGGCCCGTTCGCGGTGGTTGTCCTCGGCCATGCGCTCCCGTTCCCAGCGGGCGCGTTGCGCCTCCCGGGCGTCATCGCGCGCCCAGCGCTCGCGCTCCCACCGATCATCACGACGGTCAGGCTCCGTCTGGGGGAAACCAACCTCCTCGTCGTCGCGCTCGACGGGGATGACCCGGGGAGGCGCGGGCCCCATCACCGGCCTCGGCGGCGGCGAATCTGCAGCGGGGGCGAAGGTGTCGGTCAACGCCTGCCGGCCCTTGGTCATGGCTAGGGCGGCGTCGGAAAGGCCAACGTCCAGGAGGCCGGTCCGCGCGACCGCCGCTTTCGGCGGTTGGACCAAATGAATACTGATCCCGTCCGCTCCCGCCGCCGCCTCCGTGGGTGGCTCCGGTCGCGTCAGGGCTGGCCACGCCAGGGCGGCGATGGCGGCGGCCGTCATGGTCCCGGCCACGGCGACGGAGGCGACCAGGGTCGCGCGTTTCTTTGACTGTTCCACAAGGGCGCTCCGGAGGAAGGCCCCTCGATGGACTTCAAACGATCGCCTGCCGAGCGAGTTCCGCCCGTGGCCGGATCAACGCGACGCCAAACGGGGCTCGGTCTGGTTTCCACGCCTCCAGTGGTCGGGATCAGGCGCGAGCCTTAGGCCGCCGCCACGTCGCCCGTGGTGCGACGCATGCGCCAGAAGCGGATGGTGCGCAGGGCCGCATCGCGGGGCAGGGCGGCGTAGAGCTCGCCATAGGCCTTGGCCTTGTCCATGGCGTTGTCGTTGGGGTCAAGGATCAGCAGGGCGAAGGTGAGGAACAGGGCGCGATCAAAATCGGCCGCCTTGCAGACCACCGCCAGGCCGTCGAGCTCGCGGCGCTCGATGATCTTGCGCGCGGTGTGGAAGTCGATGTCGGCCATCTCGGCGAGGGCGACCAGAAACAAGGTGGTCTTCTTGGCCCGCAGTATGCCGGCCAAGACCGGCGGCGTGACGCCGCCGCGAGCCTTCATCGCGCTGATCTCCTCGACCGCAGCAGCATAGTCGGGCGGCAGGGCGCCGTCACGTTCGGCCACGCGGTTGCGGCCGGCTTTCAGGGCCGCGTCGAGGGCGATCGGATCGACATTGGCGTTGCGCTCCATGATCCGGTCGCGCAGGCGCGCCTCGGCCACGAAATACATCTCGTTGAGCAGGTCGATGGGCAGGGCCTGGCGATCGATCACCGCCTCGTGCAACTCGGGATTGGCGGTCGCGCGGTCGATGGCCGTCTCGTGGGCTTTGCGCGACAGCACCGCGCCTTCATTGCGCAGAAGCACGCTCAAAGTGGTGTCGTCGCCGCGCGCCACGATGGCGTCCGAGACGACCATGGGCACGGCGAGGCGCTGGGAGATGGCGCGCAGATGGTCCTGGCCCTGGGTGCGGGCCACGTGCAGCAGATCGGCCTCGGTAAGCTGCGGGGCGCCTTGCAGGATCGGGCGGGCGACGGCGATGGTGTCGCTGACCAGGGCCCGGGTCAGGGTCGGCGGCGCTTTCGCCACCGTGCCGAGCCGCTCGGCCAGCTCAATCTTGACGGCCTCTTCCATCTCGCCGGCCAACTGGCCCATGACGTCGTCGAACAGGCCCATCTCCACATCGTCGTGGCTCTCGCTGGCGAAGAACAGGTCGGTGACCCCACGCAGCAGGTCGCGGCGGCGCTCGCTGGACGGCTCGTCGGCCAGGGCGATGAGGTCGTGCAGACGCGACTGGATCACTGGAATTTCCGGGTCTTGCGGCTGTCGCCGTCGTCATCTTCGTCGTCGCCATTCACGCCGGCCGCCAGCCAATCGGCCGAGCCATGGCGGGGCGCGGCGTCTCTGGCTTCGGGCGTCGGTTCGCTGGCGGTGATCAGCACGCGGCTGTCAGGGCCCAGGGGCGGGATGGCGTCGGGCGTCAGGCCGTATTCACGGCCCACGGAGTAGAAGCGCGCACCTGTTCCGGCCGTGTTCACGGCGGCGACCTGCCGGGCGGCTGGCGGCGGCGGCGACGCGGGCGGGGTCGGCGGGGCGTAGAGGCTGGTCGGCAGCGGCGCGGCCGGTGGTGTGAAGGCTGCCGGCCTTGGCGTGGCCGGGGCGCGAGCGGGCTGGTAATTGGTCGATGCGGCGACCGGCGCCGGTGTGGCTGACGTCGAGACGAAGGCGGCCGCCTGACGCTTGTTGGCCCAACCCAGCATGGGTCCGTCATAGCGCGCGGTCGCCGCGGCGGCGGTCACGGCGACGGCGGGGGTGGTCTGGCGGGGGCTGCTGGGACCATAGCGGCTCTCGCGCGCGCCTTCGGCATACGCCGGGGCGGCGACGCTGATCAGCACGGGCAGGAGGACAACAAGGCGCATGAACCGGTCCGGAAACGAGCAGGGTCCCCTTGATCCATAAGCATCCCGACTTAATCCGGGCCTAACGGCGCCGCGAATTCGCGCGCCGTGACCCTGGGCCGCGCCAGGCTCGGGTCAGCGACCCCACCACCAGGCCAGCAGGCGGCGTTCCACCAGCGCCATCACGCCGTGCAGCGCCACGCCGAGCACAGCCAGCACGGCCAAGGCGGCGAACATACGCGCGGTCTGCAGGCGGTAGGACGCCTCTAGCAACCGCCAGGCCAGGCCCTGGACGCCGCCGGAGCCTGCGACGAACTCGGCGACCACGGCTCCGACAACAGCCAGGCCGGCAGCCACCTTGTGGCCCTCCAGCAAGGCCGGGACCGCCGAGGGCAGGCGCAACCGCCACAGACGCTGGACGGGTCCCGCGCCATAGAGGTCGAATAACCTGGCCAGATCTGGATCCACGGACTTGAGGCCGGTCAGGGCGCCCGAGAAGATCGGGAAGAAAGCGGCCACGGCGGCCAGGGCTGTGACCGCGCGCTGCGGATGGTCTATCCCAGCCCAGATGGTCATCAAAGGTCCAAGGGCCAGGAGCGGCGTGACCTGCAGTATGACGGCCACGGGCCGTATGGCGTCCTCCAGCAGGGGGTTGAGACTGACCAGCAGGGCCAGGCCGCAGGCGAGCAGGCTGGCCAGGGCCAGGCCGATCAGGGCGGTCGACAAGGTCCCCCAGGCGCTGGACAGCAGCAGCGGCCAACCCTGGGCCAGGGCGGCGCCGATCGCCGAGGGCGCGGGCAGGAGGTAGACCGGCACGTTGAGGACGCGACAGCTTAGCTCCCAGGCGGCCAGGAGAAGGATGATCAGGGCAAGGGGGGCGAAGAGCTTCATTACCAAGTCCTCCTCCCGTGGGGGAGGTGTCGGCGAAGCCGACGGAGGGGGGTGTCAGCCGAGGCGGGTCTGCTCCCCCCACCGGCGCTTGCGCGCCGCCCCCCCCACAGGGGCAGTGCCTGTTGAGCGGCGGCCATGCCGCCGCCTCGACACCGCGCGCCAGCAAGCCTGACACCCCCCCCGCCGTCCCGCGGAACGCTGCTGTCGTCCGAAAGCCGGGCGGCCGGACGACAGGCCCCTCGACCGCCACCTCGCCCGCGATGCGGCCCGGACCGGGGCTCATCACGACGACCCGCCGGGCCATATAGACGGCCTCCTCCACATTGTGAGTGACGAAGACCACAGCGGGCGCCAGGGCCTCGACCAGGTCCAGAACATCATCAGCCAAGGCCCGCCGGGTGATCTCGTCGAGGGCCGCGAAAGGTTCGTCCAGCAGCAGCAAGCGCGGGCTGGTGACCAGGGCGCGCGCCAGGGCGGCGCGCATGGCCATGCCGCCCGACAGCTGGGCGGGGCGGGCGGTCTCGGCGTCCTTGAGGCCCACCCTGGCCAGGGCCGCGACAGCCTGCTCTCGAGCCTGCCGCCTTGGCGTTCCAGCCAGTTCGAGCGGCAGGGCGACATTGGCCGCCGTGCTCATCCACGGGGCCAGGGTCGGGGCCTGGAACACCACCGAGGTCTCGCCCCGACCGGCGGCGCGGGTCACCGTGCCCCGCGTCGGCGACTCCAGCCCCGCCAGCAGACGCAGCGCCGTGGACTTTCCGCAACCCGACGGGCCGACGAGGGCGACGATTTCTCCGGCGTTCAGGGTCAGGTCTATGGGACCCAGGGCGCGCCCGCGACCGGGGTAATCCACCTCTACCTGTTGCAGGGCCGCGATCACTTCGGCAGGTAGTCCAGCGAATAGGCCCGCTTGTAGTCCATGCCCTTAGGATAGACGCCCTGGCCAGAGGTCGCCGCGAAAAACGCCGCCCAGCGCGCGTCGGTCATAGCGCCCACGCCGGTGCGGGGCACCACGCTGTAGGACCGCATCTTGTCGCGCGCCTGGTCGAGGACGTCCTGGGTCATTTCCGGATTGTCCTTGAGGATCAGGGCGTCGCCCGGCTTGGCGTCGCCATAGACGTAAGACGTCCAGCCCGCAGCCGTGGCCTCGACGAAGGCTTTCACCGCCGCGGGGTTCTTGGCGATCAGGGCGTCGGGGACGAGCGCCATCGAGGCGTATGAGGGGTAACCGTCGTCGGCCAGCAGGAATACCGCCGGCTTCAGCTTGCCCTCCTTCTCGATGAGGTAGGGCTCGGAGGTGACATAGCCCTGCTGGATCACCCGCTTGTCGGCCAGGAACGGCGCGGCCGAATAGTTGTAGCTGTGGACCTGGTCGTCGGTGAAGCCGTGCTTGGCCTTCAGCCACACCCAAAAGGCGGTCTTGGAGGCGTCCGACAGCAGGATCGGCCGGCCCTTCATGTCGGCGATGCTGTTCACGCCCTGGCCGGGGTGGGCGATCAGGACCTGGGGATCCTTGTCCATGAAGGCGGCGACCGCTTTGACCGGCACGTTCTGCTGGGCCAGGTTCAACACGATGAAGCTGTTGGAGCCGACGCCCACGTCCACCGCCCCGGCGGCCAGAAGCTGCGGCACGTTCACGCCGGGACCTCCTTGGATCAGGGTCACGTCTAGCCCGCGCTTGGCGTATTCGCCGGTGGCCAGGGCTTGGTAATAGCCGCCGAGTTCAGCCTCAGCCTTCCAGTCAGTGGCCAGCTTCAAGGCCGTGCGGCCGGGAGTCTCCACAGCCTGCTTGGCGGGCGAACAGGCGGCCAAAACGGCGCAGAGGGCCAGGGCGGCCAGGCGCAGGGTGTTCATGCTCTTCTCCCCGAATAGCGGGGGGAGGTTAGTGGGGGAGGCGGTGAGAGGGAAGCCTAGTTCCTTCCCCTCTGGGGGAGGCGGCCGAAGGCTGGTGGGGAAAGCTTTGGGATCGTCGATCCGAGTCCGGCTAACTGCCGATCACGCCCCCTCCGTCGGCTGCGCCGACACCTGCCCCACAGGGGGAAGAATGCCTACTTCCGCGCCAGCCACCGACTGACCTTGGCGTACAGCACCTCGCGCTGCACGGGCTTGGCTACGTGGTCGACCATGCCGGCGGCATAGCAGCGCTCGACCTGCTGGGGCAGGGCGTCGGCGCTCATGGCGATGATCGGGATCTTGCCGGCCTCTCCGTCGAGGGCGCGGATGGCCCGGGTGGCGGCCAGGCCGTCCATCTCGGGCATGTGGATGTCCATCAGGATGATGTCGTAGCCGCCGCGCGCGGCCATGGCCACGGCTTGCTGGCCATTGTCGGCGGTCTCGACCCGGCAGCCGACCAGGGCTAGCAGCGCCGCGCCGATCTCGCGGTTCATCGGGTGGTCATCGACGAGCAGGATGCGCGCCGCGCCGGGTTCGGCTGCTGGCTGGGCCTCTGGGAGGTCATAGGCTTCGACCTGCGGCGCGCCGAGCTCCAGCCAGAAGGCCGAGCCGTGACCCAGTGCCGTATCGACGCCGATCCTGCCGCCCATCAACTCGACCAGGGCCTTGCTGATCGCCAGGCCAAGGCCGGCGCCTGCGTAAGCGCGACTGGCCGAGCCGTCGACTTGGCTGAAGCGCTGGAACAGACGCCCTTGCTGCTCGATGGCGATGCCAACACCGGTGTCGACGATCTCGAACCGCAGCCTATCCTCGATCTCGCCCGGCTCAATCGCCAGGCGGGCCCGGATCCGGCCGACCTCGGTGAACTTCACCGCGTTGTTTAGCAGGTTCAGCAGCACCTGACGCAGGCGCAGGCCGTCCAGGTCGTGCAGGCCGCCGACCTGATCGACCACCTCGACCTCGATGGTCAGGCCCTTGTTCTCGGCCTCGGGCCGGATAATGCCGACCGCGTCGTGCAGCACGGCCGCCGCCGAGGTGGGCTGGAACAGCAGCTCCACCTGGCCGGCCTCGACCCGCGAGAAGTCGAGGATGTCGTTGACCACGGTCAGCAGGGCCTTGCCGGCGGTGTCGATCAGACCCAGTTGGCGGCGCGCGTCGGCCGGCAGGTCCATGCGCTCGACCAGGAGTTGGGAGAAGCCGAGCACGCTGTTGAGCGGCGTGCGGATTTCGTGGCTCATCGTGGCCAGGAATTCGGTCTTGGCCTCGTTGGCGGACAGGGCGCGGGCGCGGGCGGCGCGGGTCAATTGTTCGCGACGGACCAGCAGACGGCGCAGGCGCTCTTGCTGGGCCAGGGCCAGGCCGGTGGCGAGGCTGGTGACGAACAGCACACCGACGAACACTTGGACAAATCGGTTCTGATGAGCGTGGGACCAGCCCGTGGAGATCTGCTGGGTCCACAGGCCGTTCACGGTGAGCGGAATGGCGACGCAGGCGACGATCAGCGAAGCCTGGGCCGCGCCGCGCGGACCCAGGCGGAAAGCGGTCAGCACGGCGGCCGGGAACAGCAGGAACGGGGCGGGCAAGCCCTTGGCGTAGAAAACTGCGCCGCTAAGCCCTGCCATCAGCACGGCCAGCCCCAGCTGTTCCGGCGGCGCCCGTTGAAAGGTGCGGCGATGCTCGGCGTCGATCAGCACCAACACGCCGGGCAGCACGATGGCCATGCCCAGCACGCCGCACACGAACCATGCGCCCATCACCGGCAGGAACGGCTGTCGATAGAAGATCAGCAGCAGCGTCGCGCAGACCGCTGACATCAGAAAGGCCACAGGAGCGGTCAGGGTGGTCAGCAGGGCCAGCTGTCGCATGGTGCGCACGCGCGGCGGACCGCCGAAGAACCGGCGGATCACCACCCACGCCAAGACGGCTTCGCCGAGGTCGACCACGGTATAGATGACGGCGTGGCCAACACTGTCGCCGACCAACAGGTCGATGACCAGATGGGCCACCAGCGCGATCGCGGCGAGGATGAGCCTGCGGGGGCGGCTGAGAACCAGAAACCCCGCCGTCAGAAGAGCGTTCGACGGCCACAGCGCGGCGATGCCCAAGGCGTCGCGGGTCAGGAAGTCGCTGAAGGCCTGGCTGGCCACCAGCGACACCGCCAGTAGCGCCAGGAGCGAGTCCTGCCGTCGTTGCTCCTGATGGGCGGCGCTAGCCTGCATCTTGATCCCGTTCCCCCGGCGGAAGGAATACGATGAACGACTGCCTTGAGTTTCTTCGATATTCCGGATGTGACGCTTTGTCGCATCCTTAGGCCGAGCGCGATCCCGTCGAGGTTGTGGTCGTTCAGCGCGGTTTGTTGGCCGCGCGCCAGGCGTCGATCCGCGCCATCAAGGGCGTGGCGGTGACGCCGTGCACCAGGATCGAACACAACACCACGAAGCCGGTGATTGCCCATAGGCGATCCCACCGCTGGAAGTGCCCATGATTGAGACCATAGGCCAGGTAGTAGAGCGAACCAATCCCTCGAATACCAAAGAACGCCACGAGGGCCCGTTCGCGGACGGAGTGGGGCGAGCCGATCAAGCCGATCCATCCGGCCAGGGGCCGAATGACGAACACCAGGGCCAGACCAAAGGCGATCTCTTTCCAGGTCAGGGAGTCCAGCAGACCGCCGGCCACCGCCCCACCGAGCAGCACCAGGACCAACATCATCAGCAGGCGCTCCACCTGTTCGGCGAAGTCGTGCATGGCTTCGTGGAAGACGTGGTCGCGCTCGGTTTCGCGCAGGGCCAGGCCAGCGACGAACACCGCCAGGAAGCCGTAGCCGTGCGCCGCCTCGGTGACGCCGTAGGCCACCAGGGTCGCGCCGAGGGCCACGAGACCGTCGCCCGTACCCGACATCCGGGCGTGCGGCGCCTTGAAGGTGGCCCAGCCCAGCAGCTTGCCGACGCCCCAGCCGACGCTTACGCCCGCCGCCACCCGCCACAGGACGTCGATGGTCAGCCAATGGGTCAGCAGACCCTGACTGGCCGCGCCGCCCGCCAGGGCGATGGCGACGGCGAGATGGACAAAGGGAAAGGCGAAGCCGTCGTTAAGTCCAGCCTCGGCGGTGAGAGAAAACCGCGCCTCGCCCCGGTCGCCGGCCATCGGCGGTCCGACCTGAACATCCGAGGCCAGCACCGGATCGGTCGGCGCCAGGGCCGCGCCCAGCAGCAGGGCCGAGGCCAAGCCCAAACCCAGGCCGTGCATGCCCATCAGGGTCACGCCCAGGATACTGAGCGGCATGGTGATGGCGATCAGCCGCCAGGCAGAAGCCCAGCGCTTCAAGCCGATCCGCCGGTCGATCTTCAGGCCCGCGCCCATCAGCGAGACGATGACCACGATCTCGGTCATGCGTTCGGTCAGGGTGGAAAAGCGCAATGGATCGGAGCGGAAGGGCACGACGCCGCCGTGGAACACCGCGACCCCGATCAGGACACAAAGAATGGCCAGCGACAGCGGCAGGCGGCTGAGCGCCATCGGCAGCCAGGCGACCAGCAGCACCACAACGCCCAGGCCCAGCAGGAATAACAGATAAGGATCGAACATCCCGTCCCTAACGCATGGAAGCTCGCGACGACCCTGTCTCACCGCAGAACAAATTGTCCAGCTTGTGCGTTAAGGCGCCAAGGGAGCGCCCATGGACAAGCTTTTCGCCAAATTCGCCAACGCCACCGCCAAGATCACCGGCAGCCCGCCGGCCTTTCTGATCTGTGTGCTGATGGTGCTGGTCTGGGCCGCCAGCGGACCGCTTTTCAAGTTTTCCGAGACTTGGCAGCTGGTGATCAACACCGGCACGACCATCATCACCTTCCTGATGGTGTCCCTGATCCAGAACATCCAGAACCGCGACGGAACTGCCGTTCAGACCAAGCTTGACGAACTGATCCTG